>NZ_LFQH01000066.1:0-9210 GCF_001238605.1 Arthrobacter sp. ZBG10
AACTTTCGGGGACCAGTTCATCGCCGGTGGTTCCCTTTTTGTTGCCGGCGGCAGCGACCGGTTCAGAGCCATTCCGTCCGCCGCAGCGGCGGCTCCGCCCCGCCGGGCCGCCGGACCAGCACCTGGTTGACGCCGGTCAGGTTGTTTTCAAAGCCCAGGGCGCTGGACGCCATGTAGAGGCGCCAGATCCTGGCCCGGCCAGGGCCGGCGAGCTCCACCGCACGGTCCCAGCCGGCCTCCAACCGGTTGACCCACGCCCGCAGTGTCAGCGCGTAGTGCCTGCGCAGCGCCTCGACGTCAAGGATCTCGAAGCCGGCGGTCTCCAGCGCCGCCGCCATCTCCGCGAGGCTGATCATTTCCCCGTCAGGAAAGACATACCGGGGGATAAACGAGTCCGGGTCCGGGCTGGTGACCCCGGCGTTCCAGGAAATCGCGTGGTTCAGCAGCCTCCCGCCGGGCTTGAGCAAACCGAACAGCGTGGCCGCATAGCCAGGCGTCCCGGCCCGCCCGACATGCTCCGACATGCCGATTGAGCTGATGGCGTCAAACGGGCCATCCGGAACATCGCGGTAGTCCTGGACCCGGATGTCCACTGCGTCCGCCACGCCCGCATCCGCAGCCCGTTCGCGGGCCCGCTTAGCCTGCTCCGCCGAGAGGGTGACACCCACCACCGTGGCGCCATACCGGCTGGCAGCATGCAGGGCGAAGCTGCCCCAGCCGCAGCCCACGTCCAGCACCCGCATGCCCGGCTGCAGCCCGAGCTTGCGGCACACCAGGTCCACCTTGGCTTCCTGGGCGGCGTCCAGACCTTCAACCAGGCCGTTGCCTGTCCCGTGGCCGTCCGCACCGTCCGCCGGAATCCCCTCCCACACCGCGCAGGAGTACACCATGGACGGGCCCAGGACCAGTTCGTAGAAGTCGTTGCCCACGTCGTAGTGATGGGAGATGGCCGCGGAGTCCCGGCGGCGCGTATGCAGCCGCCCCGTCCGGCGGACCTTCGCCTCCTCGGCAGGCGGCGCAGGGTTGGGCCCCAGGGCGCCGAGCCGGACGGCTGCCCGGACCAAAACCAGCAGTTCCCCTGCCGTGGGTCGGCGGAACGGGCCCGGTTCGGCGAACTTTCCTGCCGAGCTCAGCGCCGTGAAGGCAGCGAAGATATCGCCCGGGGTGTCGATTTCGCCGGCCACGTAAGCGCGGCTGAGCCCCAGCTGGCCTGGCGACCACAAAATCCGCCGGAGCGCGCGCCGGGACCGGAACTCCAGGATCGGTGCACCCAGGGGCCCTGCCTCTGAACCGTCCCACGCGCGCAGGCGCAGCGGAATGCCTTCCGTGCCCAGCACCACCCCCAGTGCTGCGGCAAGCCGGTCAGCATGTCCAGTCCCTGCGGCCACGGCGGTCCTGCCTTCCCGGACGGCCTCCCCGCCGCTGGCCAGTACCCTCGGCAACCGTCATGCACGTCCTTGGGCCAACACTAAGGCCGGTCCCCGCCGTTGTCAGCGCCCCTGGAGCAGGGAATTTTCCGGTGTCGGGGCGCGACTATCATGGGGGAGTGAACCCTGCCCTTGCCGACGTTGTGGTCATCGGCGCCGGCCAGGCCGGCCTGTCCGCCGCGTACCACCTGTTGCGGCGCGGCCTGGACCACGTGGTCCTGGACGCCGAAGACGGTCCGGGCGGCGCCTGGCGGCACCGGTGGAAAAGCCTTCGGATGGGCACCGTGAACGGCATCAGCGACCTGCCGGGTGCGGCCAAGCCCGCGGTGGATCCCGCGGAACCGAGTTCGGAGTTCCTGAGCCGCTACTTTGGCGGATATGAGGAGGAACTGGCGCTGGCCATCAGGAGGCCCGTCAAAGTCCGTTCCGTCAGCAGGGCAGACAGCAACCCCCTCGGCAGGCTGCGGATCACCACTGACGACGGCGTGTGGTCCGCCCGGGCGGTCATCAACGCCACCGGCACCTGGACAAGGCCGTTCTGGCCCATCTACCCGGGCCAGGCCGGCTTCCGTGGCCGCCAACTGCACGTGGCCGACTACGTGGCGGCGGAGGAATTTTCGGGCCGCCACGTTGCGGTGGTGGGCGGCGGGATTTCAGCGGTGGGCCTGCTCGCCGAAATCTCGCTGGTCACCAGTACCAGTTGGTTCACCCGCCGCCCGCCCGTATGGCGGGACAGCGGCTTCGATGGCCGGGCCGGCCACGACGCCGTGGCGCTCGTGGAAGAGCGGGTGCGGCAGGGCCTGCCGCCGCAAAGCGTTGTGTCGGTGACCGGCCTGCTCTGGACACCCACCCTCCGTGCCGCAGCCGCCAGGGGAGCCCTGGACCGGCAGCCCATGTTTACGTCCCTAACGCCCGACGGCGTCCGCCTCGCCACCGGGGAGCTGCTGAAGGTGGACGTCATCCTGTGGGCCACCGGCTTCCGCGCCGAACTGGAGCACCTTGCCCCGCTTCACCTGCGGGGACCCGGCGGCGGAATTGCGATGGCCGGAACGCAAGTGGCAGCCGAGCCGCGCGTGCATCTCGTGGGGTATGGGCCGTCGTCGTCCACCATCGGCGCGAACCGGGCGGGCCGGGCGGCAGTGGCAACGCTCCTCAAGCTGCCGCAGCTGGCCGCACCGGCGCAAGGACGGCAGCAATGACCACCGAGGGAGAACCCGAAAACAGCATGGACCAGCCAGCACACATCATTGATGACCTTTTCGCCGGCCTGCGCCGGCGGCCCGACGTGGAAGCGGCAAACCTCCATGCCTGGGACGCCACCGACCGGCTCCTGCTCGAGACCGCGGCTGCCGAAGGACGCGCGGGCACCCGGATCGCCGTGATCGGGGACCGCTATGGTGCCCTGACCCTCGGCGCCGGCGCCGTGCTGGAACCGGAGGACCTGCGGGTGCACCAGGACCTGGTGACCGGCGAGCGGGCGCTGCGCCTCAACGCCGGACCCGGTGCCCGGTTTGAGCAGCTCCCCCTCGGGGCGGACCTGCTGGCCGGTGCGGGGACGGTGCTCCTCCAATTGCCTAAGACCCTGGCCGAACTGGAGGAGATCGCCGCGGCCGTGGCACTGCATGCGGACCGGGACGCGGTGGTGCTGGCCGGCGGCCGGGTGAAGCACATGTCGCTGGGCATGAACCGGGTGCTGGAACAGTACTTCACCACCGTCCAGCCGCAACTGGCGCGGCAGAAATCCCGGGTCATCCTGGCATCCTGGCCGCGGTCGGATGCGCCGGCCACCAAGTTCCCCGTGCTGGAACACCTGGCGGAGCTGGACCTGGCGGTCGCCGCCCACGGTGCCGTGTTCGCCGGCCCGAAGCTGGACATCGGCACCCGGTTCCTGCTGGACTTCCTGCCCACCATGCCCGCAGCGGCGCACGCGGTGGATCTGGGCTGCGGCACGGGCATCCTGGCCGCAATGTATGCCCGCAGGTTCCCGGGGGCAGTGGTCACCGCCAGCGACCAGTCAGCGGCCGCCGTGGCTTCAGCGCTCGCAACGGCCCGCGCCAACAACCTGGCGGACCGGATCAGTGTCCTGCAGGACGATGCACTCAGCACCCTGCCGGCGGGCAGCGCGGACCTGGTCCTGCTGAACCCGCCCTTCCACGTGGGCGCCGGGATCCATGCCGGGGCCGGCCTGAAACTGATCAGCGCCGCCGCGCGCGTCCTGGCACCGGGCGGTGAACTCTGGACCGTCTACAACCGGCACCTCCCGTACCTGCCGGCACTCGAACGCGAGGTGGGGGCCACCGATGTCCGGGGGCAGAACCCAAAATTCCTGGTGGCACGGACCGTGCGGCGGGCCTTGCGCTGACCGCTGAATTACCGCGCGCCGCGCCGTCGGACAGACGTATGGCCTGCGGGAGGGCGTAACGTACGATTCAAGAATCACCACTGCAACGCAGTAAAGGTATAGGGGAAGAAGTGACTGAGATCCGCCCATCCTCACCGAGGCGCGGAACCAACCTGCCCAAAATGGGGGACTTCAACCTCACGGTGATCGTTGATGCCATCCGCAGGTCCTCCGGCGGGATGAGCCGGGTGGAGCTGGCCCAGATTGTGGGCCTGTCCCCGCAGACCATCTCCAATATTTCCCGCCGGCTCCTGGACCAGCACCTCATTATCGAAGCCGGCAAGGAAGGCAGCGGCCCCGGCAAGCCGCGGACCATCCTGCGCCTCAATCCTGCCGGCATGTACGCCTTGGGGGTCCACCTGGACCCGGCCGTCACCACCGTGGTGGTGCTGGACCTCGTAGGGGCGGTGGTGCAGCATTCCCGCATTGCCACGCCGGGCGGCAGCGACCCGGCCGCCGTCATCGCCACCATTGCCGCGGAGATCGCCGCCGTTGTGGCTGCATCCGGGGTGGACCAGAGCCTGATAGCCGGCCTGGGACTGGCCACTCCCGGGCCGATCGACCTGGATAACGGCACGGTGGTTGACCCGCCACTGCTTCCCGGCTGGGACCGGGTGGAACTGCGCAACGCCCTCTCGGCAGCGACGGGCTACTCGGTCCTGGTGGACAAGGACGTGACCAGCGCCGCCGTGGCCGAGACTTGGGCCGGCGGCCCCAGCGGTTCCGGCAGCTTCATCTTTATGTACATGGGCACCGGTATTGGCTGCGGCATCGTCCTCAACGACGAAGTGGTCCGTGGCACGTCAGGCAACGCCGGCGAGATCGGCCACATCATGGTGGATCCGGACGGCCCGCCCTGCGACTGCGGCCAGCGCGGCTGCGTCAAGTCCTCCTGCATCCCGCAGGTACTGGTCGCGGAGGCCCAGGCCGCCGGCGTCCTGGATGGCCCGCTGGCGGGCACCAGCGGAGCCGAAATCCAGCAGCAGTTCTCGCGGCTGTGCAGCCTGGCAGCCGAGGGCAACGAAAAGGCTTCCGCCATCATCGACAAATCCGCCGTGCTGGTGGCCCGGGCGGTGTCTGTTGTCGCCAACACCCTGGACATTGAACGGGTGGTTTTCGGTGGCCCGTTCTGGAGCGGACTGTCGGAGCGCTACCTGGAACTGCTGCCCCCGCTCCTTGACGCCAGCAGCGCCGCCCGGCTGATCCACCCCATCGATGTGGTGGGAACCGGCGTTGGCGAGGACGTCGGGGCCATTGGTGCCGCGTCGCTGGTCCTGGAGCACACCCTGGCCCCCCGCGCCCAGCGCCTCCTGCTGGAAAACTGACAGCAGAAGGTTGGGCACAGCAGCCGGACAGGCTGGCTAGTCGATGTCCTCGAGGACAACCCCGAACGGAAGGGTCTCATCGAGGTGCGCCTGGTGGCCGGTTGAGCCGGGGTTGTACACCACGCGGACCCCGTGCAGTCCATCCGCAGCAGACTGCTGCAGGACCGGCTTGACGGTGTTTACGAACATCTCGCTCTTGTCGGCGAGAAACTCCTTGTAACTGGCTGGAAGCTCGCTCATGGCATCAGGATAGACCTGCCGGGCGCGGATGGGGAGTGGTCCCCATTGCCTCCTCCACCCCATCCGGCTTGGATAGGATGGCGGGCGGAGTGCAGGCGCCCGCCAGTACCCATCAACCAGCCAGCCAGGGGGACCACCAGTGCAGCAGACCCGTGCCGCCGCAAGGATTGAACCGGCGGAGCTGGCCAGGGCACAACAGGTCGCGGCCAACATCACCAGGAGTTTCGAAACCAAAGTGGTGGGCCAGTCCCGGCTCCGCGAATCGCTGTTGGTGGGGCTGCTGACCGGTGGCCACGTGCTCCTGGAAAGCGTTCCGGGCCTGGCCAAAACAACCGCGGCCCAAACGGTGGCCGATGCCGTCAGCGGCGACTTCCGCCGGATCCAGTGCACCCCCGACCTGCTCCCCAGCGACATCGTCGGCACCCAGGTCTACGACGCTTCCACCGGGACGTTCTCCACGCAGCTGGGCCCCGTCCACGCCAACATTGTGCTCCTCGACGAAATCAACCGGTCCAGCGCCAAGACCCAAAGCGCCATGCTCGAGGCCATGCAGGAACGGCAGACGTCCATCGGCGGCCGGGACTACCCGCTGCCGGCGCCCTTCCTGGTGTTGGCCACGCAGAACCCCATCGAGCAGGAAGGCACCTACCAGCTGCCCGAGGCGCAAATGGACCGGTTTATGCTCAAAGACATCCTGGACTACCCCACACCGGCGGAAGAGGCGGAAATCATCCGGCGGATCGACGCCGGCGTGTACAGCAAGGAGCAGGCACCGCCCGCCGCCGCGTCCCTGGCCGCCGTGGCCGCTGTGCAGGACACCGTCCGGCGGATCTACCTCGACCCGGCCATCGTCAATTACATCGTGGGCCTGGTCTTCGTTACCCGCAATGCCGCCCAGTACATCGATCCCCGCCTCGCCGGGTACATCGAATTCGGTGCGAGTCCCCGCGCCAGCATCGCCTTCAGCCAGGCCGTCCGGGCGCGTGCCCTGCTGGAAGGGCGGGACCACGTGATCCCCGAGGACGTGAAGGCCCTGGCCCACCGGATCCTCCGGCACCGCCTGATCCTGGGGTTCGACGCCGTTGCCGAGCAGGTGCCGGTGGAAACCGTGATCGACGCGGTGGTCAATGCCGTGCAGACGCCGTAGGGCTGCATGACTGCACTCCTGCACCGGGTGAAGTCGAAGATGTTCATCTTCGCCCACCGGAAAGCCCGTGGCCTGCTGGATGGGGAATACGGCTCGGTCTTCAAGGGCCGCAGCCTGGACTTCGACGACCTGCGGGCCTACGTTCCCGGCGACGAAGTCCGCGATATCGATTGGAAGGCCTCCGCACGGCACGGCTCGCCGCTGATCCGGCGCTATGTGGCAGTCCGGCAGCAGCAGGTGCTGCTGGTGGTGGACACCGGCAGGAACATGGCGGCCGAGTCCCTGGGCGGCGAACCCAAGAAGGACATCGCCGTGATGGCGCTGGGTGTGCTGGGGTCCCTGGCGCTGAACCACGGCGACCCCGTGGGGCTTGTCCATGGCGATGCCACCGGTACGCAGGCCCTGCCGGTCAAGGCCGGCGACGCCAACCTCGAGCGGATCCTCCGGAAAGTGGACGACGTCGGCCGCCACAGCGCGCCCAGTGCCCCCGGGGAGCAACTCGGGTTCGTCGAGCGCACCTTCCGCCGCCGGATGCTGCTGTTTGTGGTGGCGGACGAGGGCGCCGTGGCGGAGACCACGGAACGCCAGCTCCGGCGGCTTCGTGCCCAGCACGAAATCCTGTGGCTGACCATCCGGGACGCGGACCTGACCGCACCGGCGCCCGCTGCGGACCCGGCCGGGCGCGGGACAGTACTGCGGGATGTGGTGGGGCGGGCCGCCGTCGTCCATCCCGTGGCAGCCTCGCCCAAGGTGCTGGCCGCATATCAGCTGGCCCGGACGGAGCGGGATGCGTCCCGCAGCGCCATGCTGCGCCGGGCCGGTATCACCGAAGGGTACGCGGGCTCCAGCCATGAGGTGGTCCCCGCCATCTTCTCGCTTCTGGAAAGCCACCGCCGTGGCGGATGACCAGGGCTTCTACGCGCCCCTGGGCTACAGCCCGCTGTGGTTGTGGGCAGGCCTGCTCCTGGCTGCGCTCGCGGTGGGGTGGATTGTTGCCGTCCTGGCAGCCACCCGGCAACCCCGCGCGCGGACCGCACCGGACAGCCCCGCCGCCGTGCTGCCGGCTGCCGGGTTGAAGGCGCATTACCTGGCCCGGATCCACGAGGTGGAGACAGCGGCCGGAACCGGGGCGCTGCCGCAACGCGCCGCACACCAGGAGCTCAGCCTCCTGCTGCGCCTCTTCATCCGGGATGCCACCGGTCAGGACATGACCCGGATGACGCTGGCGGACATCCGGGAGCAGCCATTGCCGGGGGTGGCCGAGGCCATCGGCAGGATCTATCCGGGCGAGTTCGCCGCTGAACCCCTGCCGTCCGTTACGGCGTCCGCAGCAGCGGCCCGGGAAGCGGTGCGGGCATGGAGCTGATGTACTGGTGGATTCTCCCGGTGGGGATCCTGGCAGGCGCTGCAGTGGCCTGGTGGTTCCTCCGCCGTGACAAGGACTGCCGGCACCGGGCTGTGGCGCATACGGACCGGCTGACCGCCCTGCCCGAGTACCGGGATGCCCTGCGGCGCCACCGCAGGCTGCTCGCGGTCATGGCAGGTTCCGCCGCGGTGCTGCTGCTGGCGGCCCTGGCTGCTGCCGCGAGGCCGGTGAGCGCCACCGTGACCACACCGGCGGAGCACAGCCGGGACATTATGCTGTGCCTGGATACGTCAGCCTCCATGGCCAGCGCCGATGCCGCCATCGTCGGGGTGTTCCAGGACCTGGCCCGGGAGTTCGACGGCGAACGCATCGGCCTGATGATGTTTGACTCCTCCGCAGCCCAGGTCTTTCCGCTGACGGATGACTACCAGCTGGTGGCGGAGCAGCTGGCGCGGGCCCGCAACGCCTTCGAGGGCGGTCCCGGCGACGCTGCCTTTTTCGCCGGGACAGGGGTGGCGCCGGGGTCGTCGCTGATCGGTGACGGCCTGGCTTCGTGCAGCCAGGGATTCCCCGGACCGGACGATGGCAGCCGCACGCGGTCGCTGGTGCTGGCCACGGACAACTTCATCTCCGGCAACCCTATATTTACGCTGGCCGAGGCCGCAGCCCTGGCCAGGGACAAAGGCATCAGGATCCATGCACTGAACCCGGCGGACTTCGACTACGGCGACAAGCCCGGGCAGGAAGGTGCCACCCTGCGGGCGGCGGCCGAGTCCACCGGTGGCGGGTATTACCCGGTGGACTCTCCGGCGGCAGTGGGGTCGATTGTCCGCGAGGTGCAGCGCACGGAAGCGGCGGCACGCCAGGGTGCACCGCAGCGGGTGGTCACTGACCAGTCCGCATGGCCGTTGGGTCTTGCCCTGCTGGCGGGCCTGGTGCTGGTGGGCCTGGCCTGGCGGGTGGACCGATGAGCCTCCTTCCCATCCTGCCCTGGTGGCTGCTGGCCCCCCTGATGGCCGTCGCGACTGCGGGCATTGTGTGGCAGCTCCACCGGAACCGGTCGTCACCGGCAGCGGCGCGGGACTGGGCCGCTCGCGGGGTCCTGCTGGCGCTGCTTTTTGCCGCCGCCCTCCGCCCGGGGGTGGGCGGCGCAGCTACCCAGGCAGCGCCCGCCGACGTCGACGTATTCCTGGTGGTGGATACCACCAGCAGCCTCGCCGCCGAGGACTTCGGCGGTGAACCCCGCCTGGCCGGAGTCCAGCGTGACGTCGCCGCGGTGGCCACGGGCCTGGCCGGCGGCAGGT
>NZ_LFQH01000067.1:0-36555 GCF_001238605.1 Arthrobacter sp. ZBG10
GCAGGGCTTTGTTGTGGTGCCCCCGGGAGGGCCGGCTCGATCTCAGTAGGTGAAGTTCAGCACCGTGGCGGTGCCGGCCGTCAGCTGGAACGTCTGGGTTTTCTCGCCGTAGGCAAAGCCGGGCACGGTGGGCCGCGAGGCCACAGGCACCGAAGCCTCAAGCGCGCCGTCAATCTTGGTTTCGCCTTCGGCGGAGTAGGACGGTCCGGTCATCTGGGTCATGGTTCCGGTGAGCGCCTTGCCCGGCAGTTCCAGCTTCACGCTGGTCTGCGCAGCCTGCGTCGGATCATTCTCGTTGACGATGACCACGCTGGTGCTGCCGTCAGCGTTCTGCAGGGCGTACCCGTAGGCCAGGCCGCCGCCGGTGGTTTCCAGCTTCAGGAACTCACCGCCAGTCAGGTCCGCCGCGACGGACATGCCGAAGAACGGGGACCGCTCAAACACGGTGCCATCCGGCTTCAGGTAGGCGCCGCCGGAGCAGAGCGGCGACAAGGGGGGCCCGCCCTTGCAGGTCAAAAGGGAGCTGTGGAAGCCGAGCCGCTGGATGCCGTTCTGGGCGGACGCGAGGATGTAGTCAACGCTCCAGAGCGCGGACGCATGCGTCCGGCTGGTGGGGTTGGCGCCATCGCAGGCCGAGATTCCGGTTTCCGGGATCCACACCGGCAGGCCTGCCGGACCGGCAATCTCCAGCGCCGCCTTCTGGTAGGCGAGCGTGCGGTCATGCATCTGGCGCGTCATGAGGTTCGCCATGGTCGGCGCACTTTGCGGGTCCTTCGCATCACAACTGGTCAGCGGGTAGTGATGCAGCGACAGGATCTTCTTCTGCTGCGTGGTCGTTTTTACGAACGGTTCCCACCAGGACTCGGCGTAAGCGCCCGGTCCCAGCAACGGAACCTGGGGTGCCACGGCAAAAATGGCGTCGGCGTATTCCTTCAGCTCAGCCAAATAGTCGTCGCGGTCCCATCCTGACGGCCGCACGCCGCTGGTGGGGAAACCGTTCGGTTCGTTCCCTACGGTGACGCTGACCAGCCGGGCTTTGAAGATATCTGCGGCGTACTTCATCATGTCCGCTGCCCGGGGTGGGTCGAAGTGGCCCAGGTCCACAGTCAGGCTGATGGTTGCATCGGTCGCCTCGAGGAGCGTGTTGACGCGTTCGAAATCCGCCGGAGTAACAGCCCGGACCGGGCGGGGCTTGTCACCGGTCAGGTTCCCCGGGATGGGCTCGCCCGTGGACGTCCAGTACATCCGCCTGTCCACGGAACTGCCGCCAAAGCGGAGATGGGGTTTTTTGAGGCCGGAAAGGAGCGCCACCATTTCGGCGTTGTCGCCGCGCAAATTAGTGTCCGCCAGGTCGGTGGCTTCCAGCGAAAGGCCCACGATGCCCTCCGGCATGGACGTTCCGGTTTTGTCGGCAGAGACCTTCAGGGTCATGGCGTCAACGGCGGTCAGCGGCGAACCGGCCGGCGGACCGGCCTGGTTGTAATACGTGACAGGCGGCGCGGGCGGCAACGACTTCGTCGCTGTGGCTGTGGCTGTGGCCGTCGGTTCGCTGGTGGGCTGCGAGGTGGCTGCGGGGGTACCGCCGCCATTCTGGAGGAGCGGCAGGACGAAGATGATCAGGGCGATCACCACAACGGCGGCGACCAGGGCCAGCGGCCACCATTTCCGGGAGCCGGGCCTGGTGTCCCGGCGGGCCGGGCCGGGCGGATGTTCGGGTGGCAAGGGATCAGAAGAAGGCATGCGCAGGTTACTCCAACGTTTGGGTGTGTTATCGCATAGCCTAGCGAATGACGCTTCCCCTGCTGCTATTGGGCAGGCCCGGCTGGACGCCGGACGAGGGTTTCCGGGGTGGCGGTCCAGGCCGCCGCGGCCAGGAGCAGGATGCCGCCGGTGATGCCGAACGCCCATCCGTACCCCAGTTTGTCCGCCAGGATGCCTGCCAGGACAGGACCGGCGATCGCGCCGATGTCCGCCGTCATCTGGTAGGCGGCCAGGACCCTGCCGCCGGAGCGGCCGTTGCCGATCACGTCCGCCAGCGCTGCCTGTTGGGCCGGTCCCAGCAGGCCGGAGCCGATCCCCGCCACCGCCGACGCCGCCAGGAACCAGCCCAACCCGGACGTGAGCCCGATTCCAGCGGTCGAAAGCCCGGCCACCAGCAAGCCGGCGACCATCATGGGCCTGCGCCCCAGGGAGTCTGCCAGCCGGCCGGAAAACGTCAGCGCAGCGGCGTTTCCGGCAGCGAAGACGGCCAGCGCCAGACCCGCCGATTCCGGCCCGGCCCCCAGCGCGGCCACTGCAAACAAGGGAACTGTTGCCATGCGGACGCCGAAGGTAGCCCAGCCGTTGGCGAAACTGGACAGCAGCGCCGATCGGTAGGCGGGGATCCGGAGGCCCTCGGAGAAGAGCATTGCAGGGATGGCGGGGCCGCCGTCGTCCGCTGACCTCCGTTGATGGCTGAGCTGGGTCTGGACCACAACGGCGGCCAGCACCAAAGCGGCGGCGTAGGCAAGGAACGGGACCCGCAACCCGAAGCCGGCCAGCAGCCCGCCCACGATGGGTCCTGCCACGTTGCCAATGAGGAACGCCGAGGCGTAGGCCCCGGAGACGCGTCCCCGGCTCTCGGGCGGCGCCAACCGGATCACCAGGGCCATGGAGGCTACCGTAAACATCACCGACCCCACGCCGCCCAAGCCACGGAACACCAGCAACTGCCAGTAGTCCTGGGCGAAGGCGCAGGCCGCGGTGGAGGCCGCCACGATGAGCAGCCCGCCCACGTACACGGGACGCTCACCCAGCCGGGCGATCAGCACCCCGCCGGCAGGCGCAAACACCAGGCGCATAAACGCGAAGATGCTCACAATGACGGCCGCCGCTGTTGCCCCCACGTCGAAGGTTGTGGCGAACTGCGGCAATACCGGCGCAACAAGCCCGAATCCGAGGGCAATCAGGAACGCGGCGGCAAGCATCACCTTGATGTCCCGCGGCAGGCGCTCGCGTGGCGGCCGGAGCCGGGCCAAAATCCGTGCAGTGGCGCCGCCGGTGCGCGGTGTTGCGGTCATGATGCGTGATTCCTTGCCGGGTGGGACGCCGGGATCCGGCGAAAGTGCAGAAACATAACCGTAACAAGGCGGATATGCACCATTTACTTCCTAGAGGTTGTTGTAACAGGCCCGCAATCTAAATCCTCCGCGAGCGAAACACGGCGCCGACACACTCGTTACAGGACGCAAACGGCGTTGGCAGGCGGAGAACTCCGCAAGATTCGAGTGAGAGAGGACGTGCACCATGGAACTTACCGCAGGTCACGTATGGGTCATGGTGTCTGCAGCGCTAGTGCTGCTGATGACACCGGGCTTGGCATTCTTCTACGGCGGCATGACACGCGCCAAAGCAGCACTGAACATGATGATGATGAGCTTCATCTCCATCGGCATGGTGGGCGTTGTCTGGATTCTCTGGGGCTACTCCATGTCCTCCGGCGATGGCTTCCTCCAGATGGTGGGCAACCCCTTCGCCAAGTTCGGATTGGAAGGCATTGACACCCCTGACGGCCTCATCGCCGTTGGCTTCGGCGCCACCTTCGCCATCATCACCGTCGCGCTCATCAGCGGTGCGATCGCCGACCGCGCCAAGTTCGGCGCCTGGACCGTGTTCGTCCCCGTCTGGGTCACGCTGGTGTACTGCCCCCTGGCCTACATGGTGTGGGGCGGTGGCCTCTTCAGCACGGAGGGTGCCGTTGGTGCGGCGCTCGGGGAAGCCATCGACTTCGCCGGCGGCACCGTGGTGCACATCAACGCCGGCGTCGCGGCACTGATCCTCGTCTTCATCGTGGGCAACCGCAAGGGGTTCGGCAAGGACCCCAACCACCGCCCGCACAACATCCCGTTTGTGATGCTCGGCGCGGCCATCCTGTGGTTCGGCTGGTTCGGCTTCAACGGCGGCGCGGCCACCACCGCAGAGCAGGGCGGCCTCATCTGGATCAACACGCTGGCAGCACCCGCAGCGGCAATGCTCGGCTGGCTCGTCACCGAACGCATCCGCGACGGCCACCCTACGTCCCTCGGTGCCGCATCAGGCGTCGTCGCAGGCCTCGTGGCCATCACCCCGGCCTGCGCCAACGTCAGCCCCGTGGCCGCCCTCGGCCTCGGCGTGGTGGCCGGTGTGGCCTCCGCCCTGGCGGTCGGCCTGAAGTTCAGGTGGGGCTTCGATGACTCGCTCGACGTCGTCGGTGTGCACCTCGTCTCCGGCATCATCGGCACCGTGGCACTGGGCTTCATCGCCCTCCCCGAAGAAGGCGTGGGCGGCGGCCTCTTCTACGGCGGCGGCATGACCCAGATGTGGGCCCAGCTCGCAGCAGCCGGCATCGCCATCGCCTACTCAGCGGTGATGACCACCATCATCGCCCTGGCAATCCACAAGACCATGGGCTTCCGGGTCTCGCAGGAACAGGAATCGGTGGGTGTGGACCTCAGCCTGCACGCCGAGACCGCCTACGAGTTCGGTGTTGGCGGACACGGCGGCAGCTTCTCCCCGCTCCACGACATGATCACCGGCAAGTCCCAGCCCGAAGCGGCTGGCAGGAATGAAGCAGCAACAGGCAAGGAAAGCGTGGGGGCATGAAACTGATCACTGCAATCGTCAGGCCGGAAAAGCTCGAAGCAATCCGGGAGGGACTGGAATCCTACGGGGTCCAGGGCCTGACGGTCAGCGCAGCCAGCGGTTACGGCCGGCAGCGTGGCTACACGGAGGTTTACCGCGGCGCTGAGTACAACGTGGATCTCCTGCCCAAGATCCGGGTGGAGGTGCTGGCCACCGATGAGCAGGCGGATGACATCCTCGACGTGATCATCGCCAGTTCCAACACCGGCCGGGCCGGAGACGGCAAGGTCTGGACCATGGACGTCTTTGAGGCAGTCCGGGTCCGCACCGGGGAGCGCGGCGTGGCCGCGATCTAGCACTGGCAGCGAAGCAATAAGGAAGGGCAGGGAACCGGTCAGGTTCCCTGCCCTTCCTGCGTTGCCGGGGTGAACGGCCCCCGGGCCCGGCAGCGGCCTACCTGGCCCCGGCGGCTCCGGACCAGGACGCGGGGCCTTCCGATCCGGCGTCGTACTCATCCAGCGGCACCTCGCCGTCCTGCCACGCCTGCAGCACCGGTTCAACAATGCGCCAGCAGTCCTCCGCGGTGTCGCCGCGGACGGACAGCAGCGGATCCCCGGTAAGCACACCTTCCAGGACTTCGCCGTAGGGGAGCAGGTCGGCGCCGCTCAGTTCGGCCTCCAAGGTGGTCCGCGTCAACGTGAAGAGGTCCCCTGGCCCATCCACGTCGACGTCGAACTGCAGCGTGTCCGGCCCGAACCCGATCCGGAGTTGGTTGGGGGAGTCAACACCGCTGAAGCCCTTGGGCAGGTGCGGGACGGGCCGGAACGTCACCACCGCCTCCTTGCGTTTGGCGCCCAGCGCCTTCCCTGACCGCAGGATGAAGGGCACACCCTTCCAGCGCCAGTTATCGATGCCGACCTGGACTTCGGCAAGGGTTTCGGTCCCGCGGGAGGCATCCACGCCTTCTTCGGCGGCATAGTCCGGGACGTCCTTCCCGCCAACCGTGCCGGCGGTGTACCGCGCCCGGCGGGTGGACCGGTTGAATGGTCCGTTGACGCTGCTGGCGCGCAGCACCCCGGCGATGGCGTCGCGGAGGTCCCGCTCGTGGATGCTGGCAGGCGGCTCGATGGCCATCAGCGCCATGATCTGCAGGAGGTGGCTCTGGATCATGTCCCGCAGCGCTCCGGCGCCGTCGTAATAGCGGGCGCGGCCTTCCAGGGCCAGGTCCTCGTCGAAGATGATCTCCACCTTCTCGATGTGCTCCCGGTTCCATACCGGCTCCAGGAAATTGTTGGCGAACCGCAGGCCCAGGATGTTCAGCACCGTGGCTTTGCCCAGGAAATGGTCCACCCGGTGGATGTGGTCCTCCGGCACCAGCCGGGCCAGGGTCCGGTTCAGCTCCCGGGCAGACTCGGCACCGGCCCCGAAGGGCTTTTCCATCACCAGCCGGGTGCCGGCGGGAACCTCCTCCGGCCGGAGGACCCCGCACGCCAGCTGGCTGATCTTCGGCGGCAGGGCGAAGTACACCGCGACCGGGCCATCGAGTGTCCGCAGCAGCGAGGCCAGCCCGTCTTCCGCCGTGACATCCAGCTGGTGGTAGCTGCTGGCGGCGGCCAGGGACTTCAGGGCCGCCGCGCCGTCGGCGCCGGCCTCTGCACCTTCAGCGGCGAACGACGCCTGCAGCCGCTCCTGCCACTGCGCGGCTGTCCACGGATCGGAGCCTGCACCCACCAGGGTCAGGCCATCGGCGCGGCCGCGCACCACCAGGCTGGCCAGGCCCGGCAGCAGGAGCCGCCCGGTCAGGTCGCCGGAGGCGCCAAGGATGAGCAGGGTCCGTACAGTTGTTTGGCTCGTCATTTTGCCAGCATGCCATCATGCGGGCCCGACTTGGTACCCTAGATAGTCGAGTCCCGATCATCCACTGAAAGAAGTTCACGGCGCGTGTTCAATTCACTCTCTGACCGGTTGACAGCAACCTTCAAGAATCTTCGTGGCAAGGGCCGCCTGACTGAGGCTGATGTTGATGCCACAGTCCGCGAGATCCGCCGCGCCCTCCTGGATGCCGACGTCGCTGTATCCGTGGTCCGTGAATTCACCGGCCGGGTACGCGAACGCGCCCTGGGCGCCGAGGTCGCAGCCGCGCTGAACCCCAGCCAGCAGATCGTCAAGATCGTGAACGAGGAATTGGTGGAGATCCTCGGCGGCGAAACCCGCCGGATCCGCCTGGCCAAAAACGGCCCAACCGTCATCATGCTGGCCGGCCTGCAGGGCGCCGGTAAGACCACCCTGGCCGGCAAGCTCTCCAAGTGGCTGAAGGCCCAGGGCCACAGCCCCATCCTGGTGGCCTGTGACCTGCAGCGGCCCAACGCCGTCACCCAGCTCCAGGTGGTGGGCAAGCGGGCCAACGTGCCGGTGTTCGCACCGCACCCGGGTGCCACCTACACCGAGCTCGACCACCCGGCAGGCGATCCTGTTGAGGTTGCCCGGGCCGGTGTCGAGGAAGCCCGCCAGAAGCTGCACGACGTGGTGATTGTGGACACCGCCGGCCGCTTGGGCGTGGATACGGACATGATGGAGCAGGCGCGCCAGATCCGCCGGGCCATCGTCCCCAATGAAGTCCTCTTTGTCATTGACTCCATGATCGGCCAGGATGCCGTGAACACGGCGCTCGCCTTTGATGAAGGCGTCAACTTCACCGGCATTGTGCTGTCCAAGCTCGACGGCGACGCCCGCGGCGGTGCCGCCCTGTCCGTCGCGTCGGTCACCGGCAAGCCCGTGATGTTTGCGTCCACCGGCGAAGGCCTCGACGACTTCGAACTGTTCCACCCCGACCGGATGGCTTCGCGCATCCTGGACATGGGTGATGTGCTCACGCTCATCGAGCAGGCCGAAAAAAACTGGGACAAGGACGAAGCAGCCCGGATGGCGAAGAAATTCGCCGACCAGGAAGACTTCACCCTGGACGACTTCCTCGCCCAGATGCAGCAGATCCGCAACATGGGCTCCATGAAGAAAATGCTCATGATGATGCCGGGTGCGCAAAACATCCGCCAGCAGCTCGAGCAGTTCGACGAGCGCGAGATCGACCGCGTTGAAGCAATCGTCCGGTCCATGACGCCGCACGAGCGCGTGGCCCCCAAGATCATCAACGGCTCCCGCCGGGCCCGCATCGCCCGCGGTTCCGGTGTCCACGTTTCCGAGGTCAACGGCCTGCTGGAGCGTTTCGCCCAGGCGCAGAAGATGATGAAAAAAATGGCCCAGGGCGGCATGCCGGGAATGCCCGGGATGCCTGGCATGCCCGGCGCCGGTGGCGGTGCCCGCAAGAACGCCAAGAACGCGCCCAAGAAGAAAGCCAAGTCCGGCAACCCGGCCAAGGCGGCCCAGGAGCTCAAGGACGCGGCAGCCCGGCGCGCAGCAGGCCCCAAGGCGCTGCCCACCGGGGCTGCCTTCGGCCAGCAGCAGGGGGACTTCGATCCCTCGCAGCTCAACCTGCCCAAGGGCTTCGACAAGTTCCTCGGGAAGTAGCCCAACCAAGTAGCGCCAAGTGCCGTTCTGAACACTCAGGACGACACTTGGCGCTACCCGGTTGGGATGTCGGTACCGTCGAATAGGGTTGGGACATGGTCAAGCAACGGGTGGTGTTCGTGCACGGCGAGGGAAGCTTCGGCGCGGCCGCCTGGCCCCGGCAACACGGCATGGCGCTCACGTACGACGCCTTGTTCCTGCGCCGGCACGGCTACGATCCCGTCGCTGAACCAGTGGAGTCCTCCTTCGGGGCGGACACAGCGGTGATCCTTGAGGCACTGGCCGACGACGGCCGGGGAACCGCCGGCGGGCACGTTGTGGCGCATTCACAAGGGGCAGTGGCGGCCATGATGGCCGCCGTCGAACGGCCGGACCTGGTCCACTCCCTCACGCTGGTGGAGCCGGCCTGCCTGTCGCTGACAGCGGGCCTGCCTGCCACCGCCGCCCACATCAGGCTGATGCAGCCGCTTTTTGATGCCCGGCACCAGCTCAGCGACGAAGACTTCCAGCGTGGGTTTGTCCGCCGCGTGTACGCCACGGACCTCCAGGAGCCCACCTCGCTGGAGGAGAAGCGGTCCGCCCGGCGGCTACGGCTGCAGGTACCCGCGTGGGAAGCGCCGCTGCACATTGTTCCGGGTGTGCCCACCCTGGTGCTGACCGGAGGCTGGGAACCATTGTATGAGGAAATCGCCGGCTACCTCCGGGAAACCGGCGCCCTGCACCGCATTGCTGCGGGCGGGCACCGGCCCCAGGACTCCCCGGACGGCGACCACGCCATCCGGGGATTCATCAGCGACGTCAGCCGTGGAGTGCAGGCCAAAGCATCCTGACCGGCCGCCGGCAGAAGCTGCCTAGCTTCCTGCCGGCATCACCGGCTCCGGCAGGTAAACCTTTCCGCCGGAAGCCAGGAACTCGTTGCTTTTTTCCCGCATGCCGGTGGCCATCTCCGCCAGCGCGGCCTGCGCTTCCGCGGAGCCGTATTCGTCCCGGATGTCCTGGCTGATCCGCATGGAGCAGAACTTGGGCCCGCACATGGAGCAGAAATGCGCTGTTTTGGCCGGTTCCGCGGGCAGGGTCTCGTCGTGGAAGGCCTCCGCCGTGACGGGGTCCAGTGACAGGGCGAACTGGTCCCGCCACCGGAACTCGAACCGTGCCTTGGACAGGGCATCGTCGCGTTCATGCGCTCCCGGGTGGCCTTTCGCCAGGTCAGCGGCGTGTGCGGCGATCTTGTAAGTGATCACGCCCGTTTTGACGTCATCCCGGTTGGGCAGGCCCAGATGCTCCTTCGGTGTGACGTAGCAGAGCATGGCCGTGCCGTACCGGGCGATCTCCGTGGCGCCGATCGCTGAAGTGATGTGGTCATAACCCGGAGCGACATCCGTGACCAGCGGTCCCAGGGTGTAGAAGGGGGCGCCCTTGCACAGCTCCTGCTGGCGTTCCACGTTCTCCCGCACCAGGTGGAAGGGCACGTGGCCCGGGCCTTCAACCATCACCTGCACGTCGTATTCCCAGGCCCGCTGGGTGAGCTCGGCCAGCGTGTCCAGTTCGGCGAACTGGGCGGCGTCGTTGGCGTCGGCAGTGGCACCCGGCCGGAGGCCGTCACCGAGGGAAAACGCGACGTCGTACCGCGCGAATATTTCGCACAGCTCGTCAAAGTGCGTGTAGAGGAAGTTCTCCTGGTGGTGCGCAAGGCACCAGCCGGCCATGATGGAACCACCGCGGGACACGATGCCGGTGACGCGGTTGGCGGTGAGCGGCACGTAGCGGAGCAGGACGCCGGCATGCACCGTCATGTAGTCCACGCCCTGCTCGCATTGCTCAATCACCGTGTCCCGGAAGATCTCCCAGGTCAGGGCGTTGGCTTCGCCGTTGACCTTCTCCAACGCCTGGTAGATGGGCACGGTCCCGATCGGGACCGGGGAGTTCCTGATGATCCACTCCCTCGTGGTGTGGATGTCATCGCCGGTGGACAGGTCCATCACGGTGTCGGCGCCCCACTGGGTGGCCCACTGGAGTTTGTCCACCTCATCGGCGATCGAGCTGGTCACCGCGGAATTGCCGATATTGGCATTGATTTTCACCAGGAACGCCTTGCCGATGATCATCGGCTCGGACTCGGGGTGGTTGATGTTGTTCGGGAGGATGGCGCGGCCGGCGGCGAGTTCGCTGCGCACCAGTTCAACGTCGCAATTTTCGCGCAGGGCCACAAACCGCATTTCCCGGGTGACGATGCCGTTCCGGGCATAATGCATCTGCGTGACGTTCCGCCCGCCGACGGCGCGGCGGGGCACCGGATGCGCACCCTTCCACTCCGCGGAAGCCGCTCCGCGGCGCACCGCGGACCGGCCGTCGTCGAGCAGGTTCCGTTCCCTGCCGCCGTACTCCTCTGTGTCCCCGCGTGCCGCGATCCACTCCGTCCGGAACGGCGCCAGGCCCAGGACCGGATCACTTCCAGGGCCCGCAGTCCGGTAGGTCCGGAACGGGGAGTTTGCGGTACCTCCGGGGGAGGGCTCCAGCGCAATTTCCGTCACCGGAACCCTGATCCCGGCGGCCTGGTCTTCGAGGTAGGCCAGCGAGTGCGAGGCCAACGAACGGGTCTCCGCCCCCGTGCCGTCCCCGGTAGCAGGCAGATTTTGGGCAGGGTTGAACGGTGTTTTGGATGTATTCAAGGAATACTCACTTCCTTCGCCGGCATTACCCGGACAGGTTCGACGGTCGCAGGCTGCGTCAGCCCGATCTCAGCCCCTGCAGGGGCACCCGTGTGGTCACCAAGAAGCTACCACAAGCCCCGACCGGGGGTTGTGTCACACTGCGGTGCTAGCCTGCATGCGTGACCACTAGCCCACATAAGGCCCAGGACGGGCCGCCACAAAAACCGTTTCCGGGCCCCCGGCGGCCGTCCGCTTTTCAAGGTGCGCGACAGTGACCCAGGTACTGGAGTTCAGCGGCCCGGTCCTCACCGGACCGGATACCGTGCGGCACGGCATGTGGTCGGTCGATGGCGTGCTGACGTTCAACCGGCCGCGGCAGGCACCCGGGAAAACCCTCGACGGGTGGGTCCTTCCCGGTTTTGTGGACGCGCACTGCCATCTGGGCCTGGGGCCGGGTGGCGCCGTGGGCCGGGAAGAAGCAGAGCAGCAGGCCCGCACGGACCGGGACGCCGGCACCCTCCTGGTCAGGGATGCGGGCGCACCGCTGGATACCCGCTGGCTGCAGTCAGGACGGGAGTTCCCGGTGCTTATCCGGGCCGGCAGGCACGTGGCCCGCACGCGGCGGTACCTGCGGGGATTCGCCGAGGAAGTGGAGCCGGCTGACCTGGTCCAGGCGGTGCGGAAGCAGGCGCGCGACGGCGACGGCTGGGTCAAGCTTGTGGGCGACTGGATTGACCGGGATGCCGGTGACCTCGCACCCTCCTTTCCTGCCGCCGTCGTCCGTGACGCCATCGCGGCGGCGCACGACGAAGGCGCCCGCGTTACCGCCCACTGTTTTGCAGCGGACACCCTGGACCAGATGCTGGACGGCGGCATCGACTGCATCGAACACGCCACCGGGCTGCAGCCACGGCACCTGCCGCGTTTCGCTGAACAGGGGGTACCCATCGTGCCCACCCTCATCAACATCGCCACCTTTCCTGACATCGCGGCCAGGGCGGAAGCGAAGTTCCCGCGCTACGCCGCACATATGCGCTCACTGTGGGAGCGGCGGGCGGAGCGGGTGCTGGAAGCCTTCGAGTCCGGGGTGCGGATTTTCGCGGGCACCGACGCCGGCAGCGTTATCCGGCACGGCCGGATCACGGACGAGATCCTTGCCCTGCATGGAGCCGGCCTGCCCATGGCCGCAGCACTCGATGCGGCCTGCTGGGCGGCCCGGGACTGGCTGGAAGCGGAAGGCATCCGCGAAGGGGAGCGGGCCGACGTCGTCCTGTGCGCAGGGGACCCGCGCCTCAACCCTCTGGACATCACCCGGCTTTCGCACGTGGTGCTTGGCGGGGAGTTGATTCGCTGAAGCCCTCGCACCTCGCTTGGAATAAATTGAAGCTTCAAGTAATTTTATGAGTGAAGGCCCCCGCACCGAGGGCCCAGCACCAGGAGCACCCAATGACCGCAGCAGCCAGCAGCAGTGACCTTCTTCCCGCCGACCTCACCATGGGCACCGTGATGCTCAAGGTAGGCGACATGAAGGTCATGACCGATTACTACCAGCGCGCGCTCGGCCTGGAGGTGGTGGCCGAGCAGGACGGTGGACTGTACCTGGGCCGGCTGCAGAAGCCGCTGGTTCACCTTGCCCCAGCCCCCGGCCTGAACCTGCCCGGCCGGGGAGAGGCGGGACTCTTCCACACCGCCCTGCTCTTCGAGGACCAGTCGGCGCTGGCCGCGACGGTTGCCTCCGCCGCCCGGTTTGAGCCCCGGTACTTCACCGGCAGCGCCGACCACCTGGTCAGTGAGGCCTTCTACTTCAATGACCCCGAGGGCAACGGCATTGAGCTGTACTGGGACCGGCCGCGGAGCAACTGGTCCTGGAACGGCACCGATGTGGTGATGGACAGCCTGGCCCTTCCCCCGCAGCGCTACCTGGATACGCACCTCACCGAGGAATCCGTGGCAGGCCAGCAGGCCACCGGCGCCGGAGTGGGCCACGTCCACCTCCAGGTGGGCGATGTGCAGTCCGCCCATGACTTCTACGTCGGTGTCCTCGGCTTCGAAAAGACCGCCGGCTGGCACGGCCAGGCGCTCTTTGTCTCCGCCGGCCGCTACCACCACCACATGGCCATGAACGTCTGGAACAGCCGCGGCGCAGGACCCCGCAAGGACACCCTGGGCCTCGGTGAGGTACTGATCCAGGTACCGGCCGGGGACGACGTCGGATCCCTCGCCGACCGCCTCAAGGCGGCCGGCATCGCCGCCCACCACACCGGCGCCGAACTGCGCTTCGAGGATCCGTGGAAGAACAGCATTCGCGTCGCCGCAGCCTGAAGCCCGTGGCGGTGGCCGTGCACTAGGCTGAAACCGAAGGGCCGGGGCTGCGGTACCGCCGCGCCGGGAGGCCGCACCGTCAACGAAAACGAGGGACATTTCCATGGGCTTCACCGAGATCTTCGTGGCCACCCATGACGCAGCGCTGAAACATGCCGGCGTCCTGGATGCAGGCAGCAGCGCACCGGCCGCGAAGGCGGTGCGGATCACGGGAATCAGCGACTTCGAAGTGGAACAGCTCGGTGACCTCGCCGGCACAGCCGTCCACGCCGGCGGTGCCGACTACGAACTGACTATGGTGGACGTTTCCAGCGACTCGCTGCTGGCGGTCCCGCCCGCCATGGTCCGGGCGCTGGCAGACCTGCTCACCTACGAAACCGAGGGTGACGGCGAGGTCCTCGACGACGTTTCCGGGCAGTGGGCCGCCCAGGACGACATGCCGTTCGACGCCGCGAAGGCCAAGGAATACGTGCAGCAGGTCGCCGAACTCGCCGGCTCTGTGGACGACTCCGAGCGCACCGGCCTTTACGTCTGGTCCGCCTGAGCCTTCCGCCGCGGTTCCCCCGGCCTGAGGTCGGGGTGTCAAGTCGAAATCCGGACGCTGATCTGGCACAATGGACAGGTACTCGATCCGCGTGGCCCCTCTCTCCGCGTCCGGATCCTGTCCTTTGAACCTTCAAGTATGGCCCGCCCCACGGGTGCAGAACGATTGCTTCGCCCCTTTTCTGAAACAGGAGTGACCACAAAAGTGGCCGTAAAGATTCGCCTTAAGCGCTTTGGCAAAATGCGCGCACCGTACTACCGCATCGTCGTCGCCGATTCACGCACCAAGCGTGATGGCCGCGCCATCGAAGAAATCGGCAAGTACCACCCCACCGAAGAGCCCTCATACATCGAGGTTGACTCCGAACGTGCACAGTACTGGCTCTCCGTCGGCGCCCAGCCGTCCGAGCAGGTTGCCGCCATCCTGAAGATCACCGGTGACTGGCAGAAGTACAAGGGCCTGCCGGGCCAGGAAGGCACCCTGAAGACGAAAGCTCCCAAGGAAGCCTTTGTTGCCCCGGAGAAGAAGTCCGTGATCATCCCGGAAGCCATCACCAAGAAGGCAGCCAAGTCTGACGCAGCCGAGGCGCCGGCCGAAGCAGAGACCACCGAGGCTGAGTAGATTGCTGGCAGACGCGCTCGAACACCTGGTCCGCGGAATCGTTGATTCCCCGGACGACGTCAAGGTCAGCTCCAAGAACAACCGCCGCGGGGACACCCTCGAGGTGCGGGTTCATCAGGAAGACCTCGGCCGGGTGATCGGCCGTCAAGGCCGCACGGCACGCGCCCTGCGCACCGTTGTGGCTGCCTTGGCCGGTGGCGAGCCGGTACGGGTCGACGTCGTCGATACCGACCGCCGCCGCTGAACGCCACGCAATTTCAGCTTTACCTCCGGCCCCTCCACCCCTGGTGGAGGGGCCGGAGTGCTTTGACCCCACATCCAGTATTTCAATCCCGAACAGAGGAACACATGCAGCTCCAGGTGGCGCGTATCGGCAAACCCCACGGCATCCGCGGGGAAGTCACGGTCCAGGTCCTGACGGATGTTCCCGGCGACCGCTTTGCCCCCGGCACCGAGTTCGTGGTTGAACCGGCCTCCGCCGGCCCGCTGACGGTTATCAGCGCACGCTGGAACAAGGACATCCTCCTGCTGGCCTTCGACGAGGTGGCCGACCGGAACCAGGCGGAAACCCTGCGGGGCGCCAAACTGTTCATCGAAACGGAGGAACTCGACGACGATGACGACGACGAGGGCTGGTACGAGCACGAACTCGTCGGGCTCGAGGCCCGGGTTGCCGGTCGCGTGGTCGGAAAAATCGCCGCGCTGAACACCATGCCGGTCCAGGACCTCCTGATGGTCACCACCCCCGACGGAACCGAAATCCTCGTTCCTTTTGTGGAGCAGATCGTGCCCGAGGTCAACGTCGCCGGCGGCTACATCGTCATCACCCCGCCGGACGGACTTTTCGAAGTCAACACGGACGACGCCGGCGCCCCCGAAGGCCCGGAAGGCACCGCCTAGATGCGCGTCGACGTCGTCAGCATCTTTCCCGACTACCTGGCGCCCCTTGAACTGTCGCTGATCGGCAAGGCGCGCCAGGACGGGCTGCTGGACCTGGTGGTCCACGACCTCCGGACCTTCACCACCGACAAGCACCGTTCCGTGGACGACACGCCCTACGGCGGCGGCGCCGGAATGGTGATGAAGCCTGAGCCGTGGGCCGAGGCGCTGGCCGCGGTCGCGGGAATGCACCCCCAGGACGGTGGGAAGCCGGTCCTGATCGTCCCCTCGCCTGCCGGCGAGCGGTTCACGCAGGCGCTGGCTTATGAACTGGCCGAGGAAAAGCACCTCGCTTTTGCGTGCGGGCGCTATGAGGGCATCGACGAGCGGGTCATTGAATGGGCCCATGAGCACTTCACTGTCCGGCCCGTCAGCCTGGGTGACTACGTCCTCAACGGCGGCGAGGTAGCGGTCCTGGCCATGGTGGAGGCCATTGGCCGGCTGCTTCCCGGGGTGGTGGGAAATCCGGAATCGCTCGTGGAGGAGTCCCACTCAGACGGGCTGTTGGAGTACCCCGTCTACACCAAGCCGTCCGTGTGGCGCGACCGTGAGGTCCCTGCGGTCCTGCTGAGCGGCAACCACGGCAAAATTGCGCAGTGGCGGCGCCACGAGCAGTACCGCCGGACGGCCGCCCGCCGCCCGGACCTGATGGACTCATTCGTTGCCGTCAACCTGCCGCGGGCGGACCGGAACGAGCTGTACAACCTGGGCTACGAGGTTGTGGACGGCGCCCTGGTGCGCCGCCCGGACGCGCAGCGGGACTGAACCTTCCGCGTCCTGGCCGGGTTGATTGGCTGTAAGCGCCGCGCTGTGGCAAAATTAGTCCTTGTGTCTGCTGGGTCCGCGCCTGCTACAGGGGGAGCGTTACCAACAGCCAAGACAACCGGCCCCTTCAATCAGTGACGGGGGCAGGACACTTACCTTTCGGCCGTGATTTCCGGTGCGCGTCAGCGCCCGGGCCTGGCGGCCGTGACCCAAAGTGAATGACCTGTGGCGTTCACCAGGAGTGCAATCATGCATATTCTCGATTCCGTAGATGCAGCTTCGCTGCGCACCGATGTTCCCGCGTTCCGCGCAGGCGACAACCTCAAGGTGCACGTGAACATCATCGAAGGCAAGAACTCCCGTGTCCAGGTATTCCAGGGCTTCGTCCTGGGCCGCCAGGGTGACGGCGTCCGCGAGACCTTCACGGTCCGCAAGGTCTCCTTCGGCGTGGGCGTGGAGCGTACCTTCCCGGTGCACTCCCCGATCATCGACAAGATTGAGGTTGTCACCAAGGGTGACGTCCGCCGCGCCAAGCTGTACTACATGCGCGCACTGCGCGGCAAGGCTGCAAAGATCAAGGAAAAGCGCGACTTCAGCTCCGCCAAGTAGGTCCCTTCCGGACCTGCAAGGCCGGGCCGCAAGCCGTATCCGGCCAGCGCCGGAGCCCTCCAGCACCAGCGCCCAGGATACGGATTATGGACCACACAAAACGCCAGCCCCGCAAAAAGGGCTGGCGTTTTGCGTTCCTGGCGCTGGCACTGGCCGTGGTTGCCAGCGGCCTGGTGCGCTCGTTGTGGCTGGACGTCTACTACATTCCATCGGAATCCATGGAACCCCTGCTCCAGGGCGGGGACAGGATCCTGGTGTCCCGGACCGGCTTCCGGGACGAACCCATTCAGCGCGGCGACATTGTGGTTTTTGACGGCCGGGGTACGTTCGCCCCGCTCAACAGCGGAAAGGGTCCGCTTGGCGACGCGGCCTCCGCGGTGACGCAGTGGCTGGGCCTGACCGGCAGCGACACCACCTACGTCAAGCGCGTGATCGGAGTGCCGGGCGACCACGTGGTGTGCTGCGACGCGGCCGGACAGGTCACCGTCAACGGGAAGCCGCTGGCGGAGCCGTACATCTTTTCCGGCGACGCCCCGAGCACCCAGAAGTTCAATTCCGTGGTCCCGGAGGGCCGGCTCTGGCTGATGGGCGACCACCGGTCCCTGTCGGCGGATTCACGCAGCCTGCTGGGCGCCCCCGGCGGCGGCATGGTTCCGGTGGACCGGATCATCGGCCGGCCGGTCCAGATCATCTGGCCGCTTGATAGATTTGCAGCAGTAGCCCGGCCGCCTTTGGCCGGAACATCAACAGAGAACGGACAGTAGATGCCCGAGAACAACGCGCGGCCTTCAGAGCCGCGTCCGGACGGCGCATCGGACCTCCCGTCCGGCGAAGCAACCAACCCCGCGGCGGCTGACGGCGAAACGGGTCCCCGCGCTGCGGAAACCGGCGCTGATGCAGGTGCCGCGGATTCCGGTCATTCGGATTCCGGCGCTTCGGAAGCCGGTACGCCGGCCGTTCCCCAGGGCCGCCGCTCCGCGAAGGCCCAGCCCACCGGCAGTCCGGTTTTCGCCTGGCTGAAGGAAGTGGCCACCGTTGTGGTCATTGCCGTGGTCCTGTCCTTCCTGATCAAGACCTTCCTCTTCCGGGCCTTCTTCATCCCTTCCCCTTCCATGGTGGAAACCCTGGAAGTCGATGACCGCATCTTCGTCAATCTCCTGGTCCCTGAGCCGTTCGGCCTGAACAGGGGAGACGTTGTGGTGTTCCGTGACACCAAGGGCTGGCTGCCGGCCGCACCCGACAAGGCGCAGGGTCCGTTCACCTGGATCCAGGACGGGCTGGCCTTTGTGGGGCTCCTCCCGGACAACTCCGAGCAGCACCTGGTGAAGCGGGTCATCGGCCTTCCCGGCGACCACGTCACGTGCTGCGACGCGGACGGGAAGCTCACCATCAACGGCGCGGCCATCAACGAGACCTACATCAACCCGGCCGAGATCCCGCAGGTACGCAATTTCGACGTTGTGGTCCCCGAAGGGAAGATCTGGGTCATGGGCGACAACCGCAACCACTCGGCGGATTCCCGTGCCCACACGGACGCCGACGGCGGGTTCATCGACCTCGACGACCTCGAAGGCAAGGCCGCTGTCATCGCCTGGCCGCTGAACCGCATCACCGCGCTGGATAACTACCCGGACGTGTTCCGGGGCGTCCCGGCGGCAGGCTGAGCATGTCCACCCCCGTGGACGCAGCGGAAACCCAGGCAGCCGCTGCGCCTGTCAGGGCCGTCCGGAAAACCGCCAAGGCCGCCAAAACGCCGGTCCGGTCAAAAGCGCCCACGTTGCGCTTTGAGCGCACCTTCAAGGCTGAGGGCGTACGCTACCTGGCCGGCGTGGACGAAGTTGGCCGCGGCGCACTGGCCGGACCTGTGAGCGTTGGCATCGCCGTTGTCGACCTGGCGAAGCAAAAGCCACTGGCCGGTGTCCGGGACAGCAAACTGCTCAGCGTCAGTGAGAGGGAGCGGCTGGAGCCCCTGGTCCGCCGCTGGAGCGTGGCCTGCGCGGTGGGCCACGCCACGGCTGCAGAGATCGACGCTGTGGGGATCATCGCGGCCCTGCGGCTGGCAGGCACCCGGGCCTGGAACAGCGTGCTGGCCGGTGGCATCGTTCCGGACCTGGTGCTGCTCGACGGGAACCACAACTGGCTCTCGGCCCCCGCCCAGGAGTCCCTCTTCGATGGCCCCGTCCTGGCGGCAGCCTGTGAAGCGCCGGTCCGCACCCGGATCAAAGCCGATATGCAGTGCCTCAGTGTCGCGGCAGCCAGCGTCATCGCCAAAGTTGAGCGGGACCAGGCCATGCGCACCCTCCACGCCGGCTATCCGGACTACGGCTGGGACGTCAACAAAGGCTACGCCACGTCCCTGCACCGCGACGCGATCAGGGCCGCCGGGCCGTCGCCGCACCACCGCGTCAGCTGGCGGCTTCTGGGCGGTGAACTACAGGACGCGGGGCAGTTACCGGCCGGAGAAGCCGCGGACGGCCTTGGAGGGGATTACTGACGCGGCAGTGCCACGGCGCTGACGGCGCCGGTCATGGTGCAAGATGGATGCATGAGTGCTGAGGATCTTGAAAACTATGAGACTGACATGGAGCTGCAGCTCTACCGTGAATACCGCGATGTTGTCAGCCTGTTCAGCTACGTTGTCGAGACCGAACGGCGTTTTTACCTTGCCAACCACGTGGACCTGCAGGCGCGGAGCGCAGACGGGGAAGTCTACTTCGACCTGACGCTGCAGGACGCCTGGGTCTGGGACGTGTACAGGTCGGCGCGCTTTGTGAAAAGCGTCAGGGTCCTCACCTTCAAGGACGTCAATGTCGAGGAACTTCCCCGCAACGAGGAACTGGCGCTGCCCAAGGATGTTGACCTGGGGAACTAGCAGGGCCTTGCCCCTCTCTTTTCCTCCACAGCTGCTGTCCCGGCCCCCTTTGTCCACATACCTGATCCCTGTGGTTCCGGCCATCGTGGCCCGGCTGCAGGCTGGTTGCGGAGGTGGTCATGAAATCCAAGGACCTTTTGGGCCGGCACGGCGAGGACCTCGCGGCGGGGTATCTCGAGTCGCTGGGCATGCTTGTTGTGGAGCGCAACTGGCGCTGTTCCGAGGGCGAAATCGACATTGTGGCCCTGGACGGGGACGCGTTGGTCATCGCCGAGGTGAAGACGCGGCGTTCCCTTGATTACGGGCACCCGTTTGAGGCGGTAGGGCAGGAGAAACTTTCCCGGCTCCACCGGCTGGGCTCGGCCTGGTGCCGGGCGCGGGAACTGCGGATGCCGCTGCGCCGGGTGGACGTGATCGCCGTGGTGGACGACGGCGGCGGCGAACCTGTGCTCGAACACCTCAAGGGGGTGGGGTGAGTGGCTTTGGGCCGCACGTACTCCATCGCCCTGGTGGGACTGAACGGTTACCTGGTGGAGGTGGAGGCCGACATAGGCCAGACGCTGCCCGCATTTGTTATCTTGGGCCTGCCCGACGCCTCGTTGAACGAAGCCAAGGAGAGGATCCGGTCCGCAGCCAAAAACTCCGGCATCCCCTTGAGCCGCAGGAAAATTACCGCGAACCTGATTCCGGCGTCACTGCCTAAACGCGGATCCGGCTTCGACCTTGCTGTCACCATCGCCGTACTGCGGGCTGCCAACGACATCCGGCCCACCGGCCGGACGGTGTTCATCGCCGAGTTGGGGCTGGACGGCCGGCTCCGGCCGGTCCGGGGCATCCTGCCGGCCGTTATGGCGTCCGTGCAGGCCGGTTTTCCGGACATCGTTGTGGCCCAGGCCAACTTCGCTGAAGCCGCCCTGGTTCCCGGCGCCAAAGTCCGGGGGTACCGCACGCTCGCCCGGCTGGCGCTGGACTGCGGTGCCGATCCGCAGGACCTTGCACTGGACTTTGAACCCGAGGACCGGGAAGAAGCAGGGGCGGCAGGCGCTGACCCTGGCCCGGGTCCTGACATGGCGGATGTGTCCGGCCAGGCGGAAGCCAGGCGTGCCCTGGAGGTAGCGGCCGCGGGTGCCCACCACCTGCTTCTGACGGGACCTCCCGGCGCGGGGAAAACCATGCTTGCAGAACGGCTTCCCGGGCTGCTGCCGGACCTCGCGGATCAGGAAGCCATGGAGGTGACGGCCATCCACTCGCTGTGCGGGTTGCCCTCGGCGGCGGTTCAGCTGCTGCGGCGGCCGCCGTTTGAGAATCCCCATCATTCGGCCACTGCGGCCGCCATCATCGGTGGCGGCTCCGGCCTGCCGCGGCCCGGTGCTGCGTCCCGGGCCCACCGTGGTGTGTTGTTCCTGGACGAGGCACCGGAATACGAAAGCCGGGTGCTGGATGCCCTTCGCCAACCGTTGGAGAGCGGCGAACTGGTGATCCACCGGTCGGCGGGGACTGCCGCCTACCCGGCGCGGTTCCAGCTGGTCCTGGCCGCCAATCCCTGTCCCTGCGGCAAAGCCTCCGGCAAGGGCCTCGAGTGCACGTGCACCCCAATGGCCCGGCGGCGGTACCTTTCCCGGCTCTCCGGGCCGCTGCTGGACCGGGTGGACATCCAGCTGCAGGTGGAGCGCGTGTCGCTCGCCGAGTTCGGCCAGGCCGGGGCGGAGGAAAACACCGCAGCCATCGCACAGCGCGTAGGTTCCGCCCGGGCCCGGCAGACGGGGCGGCTGGGCAGGTTCGGATTGGACACCAATTCGCAGGTTCCCGGGCGGATCCTGCGTGGCGAGCTGAAGCTGGCACCGGCGTCAACCAGGATCCTGGACCGCTCCCTCGAACGCGGAATCCTCACGGCACGCGGCTACGACCGGGTGCTTCGCCTGGCGTGGACGCTCGCGGACCTGGGCCTGCGTGACACCCCGGACGATAACGACATCGGCCAGGCGCTGAGCCTGCGCCAGGCATCGGCGGTGGCGGCATGAACGGCGGCAGGTTCAGCGATGAGCGGATCGCCAGGGCAGCGTTGTCCCGGCTGATGGAGCCACAGGACTCGGCCGGGCTGGCGTTGGTGCAGGTGGCCGGTGCCGTGGACGGGCTGCGGATCGCCACTGGGCAGGTCGCTGCAGGTCCCGAACTCGAGCGGGAAATGACCGGACTGCTTGCCGCGGGCGGTTCGGCCCCGGGCTGGTCCGGTTTGGGTGCCGCCCTGAAGCGCTGGCTGCCGCGCAGTCCGGAACTGGCGCCGGAACGGGATCTTGCCACCATGGCACGGCTGGGCGGGCGGATGATTATCCCCTCGGACCCGCTGTGGCCGGTCCAATTGGCCGATCTGGGACTCCAGGAGCCGCTCTGCCTGTGGTGGCGGGGCTCTGAGCAACCCCTCCCGGCGGCGGCGCGGTGCATTGCCATGGTGGGTTCGCGGGACAGCACCAGCTACGGCGCCGCGGTGACGGGGGACCTGGCCTATTCCCTGGCGCAGCGCGGCTACACGGTGGTGTCCGGCGGAGCGTACGGCATTGATGCCCATGCCCACCGGGCAGCGCTGGCCGGCGGTGCCGGGCCGCTGCCCACCATCGCCGTTATGGCCGGTGGCGTGGACAGGTTCTATCCGTCCGGAAATGAGGATCTCCTGCGGGCAGTGTGCAACCAGGGGGCGGTGCTTGCCGAGGTCCCGCCTGGCTCTGCGCCCACGCGCTACCGGTTCCTCCAAAGGAACCGGCTCATCGCGGCCCTTGCCGCCGTAACCGTGGTGGTGGAGGCACGCTGGCGCTCCGGCGCGTTGAACACAGCCCACCACGCGGAAACGCTGGGCCGGTCGGTGGGTGCCGTGCCGGGCTCGGTGCACAGCGCCAATTCCGCCGGCTGCCACCGGCTGCTGCGGGATGGTGGTGCCGTGTGTGTCACCGACGCGGCTGAAGTCGCGGAGCTGGCTTCCGCCAGCGGTGACGGCTTGGCGGAGGACTTCCGCCAGGGCGCCGTCCAGGTGCAGGACGGACTGACCCTTGAGGACCTGATTCTGCTCGATGCCCTGCCGCTGCGGTCCACCACATCCATTGAGAAGCTTGGTGTGGTGGCCGGCCTGGGGCAGGAGTCCGTCCGGGCAGGCCTTGGACGGCTGGGTTTGTTGGGACTGGCCGTTTCGGAGCGTGGCGGGTGGAAACGGGGCAAGGCAGAAGCCTGACAGGGGGCGCCGGAGGTCCGGTGCAGGACAGCTGGCGCCCCGGGGCCTTAGGGCGTTGTTTCCTGCAGCTGCGGGTATACAACGTCGATCGGAGCGCTGAGCCCCGCTTTGAGCTGCACGGAGGTCTGGTCTGCCAGGACCTCATGGGCGCCTGCCTCGAGGCCGTCCAGGACGGAGTGGACAACCTCAGCGGGGTCGGCCTTGGCATCGTCGGTGTGGGCCGCCATGGCCGTGTCCACGTAGCCGACATGGACACCAACCACCTGGACCCCGGCAGGAGCGAGTTCAAGTCGGAGTGAATTTGTGGCTGACCACAGCGCAGCTTTGGTGGCACTGTAGATGCCCGCGACGGCGTACCAGCTCAAAGCGGAGTGGATGTCGATGATGGCTGCGTTGTAGTTGGCCCTGAGGGCTGGTGCGAAGGCCCGCGCCAGAAAGAGCGGACCCAGGAAGTTGGTCTCCACGTTGCGGCGGATTTCCTCGTCAGTGTGCATCAGGATGCCCGGGGTGGACACGGCAGCACCGGCGTTGTTGATCAGCACGGTCACGTCCTGCGCAGCGGCGGCTGCAGCCGCGATGGATTCGGAATCTGTGACGTCAAGAGTCAGCGGGACAACCCTGGGGTCATCCCATGACCGGGGCGTACGGGCACTGGCATACACTTTTGCGGCGCCGCGCGCCAAAGCCTGGTTTACGAAGTGCGTGCCGAGGCCGCCGTTGGCGCCGGTGACGAGGACGATTGCTCCGTTGAGTGAAGTCATTGTTGGTGCTCTTTTCTGGTGAAGATCATGCTTGTGGGTGGGTGGCAGCGCTGGATGCCGCCTGCGATGGAAAGTTGGCCGGGGTCAGGCGCTGGCAAGCGTTGGGTAGTCTGTGTAGCCTGCGGCGCCGCCTGCGTACAGCGTGGCTGGATCCAGCTCGTTCAGGGCGCTGCCGGTCCTGAGCCGTTCCACGACGTCCGGGTTGGCCAGGGCTAAGCGGCCCAAGGGAGCAATGTCGGCCAGCCCGGCGTCGATCTCGTCTGCAATCTGCTCCTTGGTGCGTCCGTATCGGAGTACCAGGACGGCTGTGGGCCAGAGGTCGCGGAAGGAGCGCAGGAGCTCGTCGTCACCGAGGTGGTGGACGTGCAGGTAAGCGAGCTTCAGCGTGGCAAGCTGGCCCACCAGGTGGGTGTACTGCCGGCGGACGCTTTCGGTATCACCTTCGTCGATTCCGCCCAACGGGAAGGCGGGGGAGATGCGGATGCCCGTGCGGTCGGCGCCGATTTCCCCGGCAACTGCCCTGGCCACTTCCACAACAAAACGGGACCTGTTCGCTACCGAACCGCCGTAGCCGTCGGTCCGGGTGTTGGCGTTGGGGGACAGGAACTGGTGGAGGAGGTAACCGTTGGCGCCGTGGATCTCCACTCCGTCGGCTCCCGCTTCAATCGCCGCCGCGGCCGCCTTCCGGAAGTCAGCGATGGTTTGCTGGATTCCTTCGGAGTCGAGTTCCAGGGGAACCGGTGTCTTCTGCGGACCGGTTGGAGTGAACATATCCTGTTCGGCGGAGATGGCCGACGGTGCTACCGGCTGTCGGTGGTGGGGCGTGTTGTCCGGGTGGGACATGCGCCCAACGTGCATCAGTTGAATGAACAGATGCCCACCGCGTGCATGGACTGCTTCGGCAACCGCCCGCCAGCCCTGGATCTGCTCTGCCGTGTAGATCCCGGGTGTGTTCAGGTAGCCCTGCCCATCAGCGGACGGCTGCGCACCTTCGGTGATGAGCAACCCGAGTGACGCGCGCTGTCCGTAATACTCGGCCATCAGTGCTCCGGGGGTGCCATCGGCATTTGCGCGGTTCCGGGTCATTGGTGCCATGGCCAGGCGGTGGGGAAGCTCAAGACGGCCTAGAGTGGTCGGTTGCCAGAGGGAAGCTGAAATCATGGGTGGGTGATCCTTCGCACTATTTGTGAGGGGTTTGAACGAGGCCGGTCAACGGCTCGTGGAGATCGGCCGTGGGAGAATGGTTCGGAGATACCGGCATCCCGATGCGTTGACTATACTCATAACTGAGTATGGTCATTAATTATTCCAGAAAGAAAACAACCCATGGGCACCGCAGAGCAGCCGCCAGGACGACGCGAACGGAACAAGCAGGAGAAGCTGGACCGCATCAAGGCTGCGGCAGACCAGCTGTTCGCTGAATTCGGTGTGGACGATGTCACCACGCAGCAGATCGCCGAGAAAGCTGACATCGGCGCGGGAACTTTGTTCCTGTATGCCAAAAGCAAGGGCGAGCTTTTGCTCATGGTGCAAAACGCCACCTATGCCGAGGCGCTCGCAGCGGGCAAAGCGAAAGCGTCGGCCATCAATGACCCCACCGACGCCGTGCTGGCAATTGTCCGGCCGATCGTCGAATGCAACCGGAAGCAGGTGGACAACGGACGGACCTATCTTCGCGAAATGGCGTTCGGAGACCCGCAGGAACCCCGCCATGGGGAGGCGCTTGCGATCGTCGGCGAGACCGAGGAGGCCATGGCCGGTCTCCTGTCGGACCGCGGGAACTTCAATGCTGCCGAGGCTGCGACGCTGGCCAGGGTGATCTCGGCAGTGATGTTCCTCAGCATGGCGGTCAGCCTCAACGCGGCCGCGGATGCCGACCAGGTGTTCCAGGACATCAAGGGCCAAGTTGAAGTGCTGCTGACCCGCTGACCGCTGCCGCGCCGATCCGGTTACCGGCTGCTGGACGATACTCTCATTCCGGTGCGGTCAGTCTCTGGCCACCCCGGACGTAAGTCAGCGTTTTTGCCACGTCGTAGGCGTGGATCGCTGATACGGCGGGTGCCAGCAGGCTGCTGACACCGCCGGCACCGCCTCCCGTGAAGAAGTTGTCCCGGTCATCGGCCCCGGCAAGCTCCGTAAGGCCAGTCACGCCGCGTACCAGCGGGACGTGTTCGGGGCAGCCGCATACGGGAGGGCGCGGCGGAAATCGTTGACTTCGTCCTGGTACGCCAGCGCTGTTTGCTTGCGGCCCAGCAGTGGCGACAGGAGGGAGGTGAAGGTTACTTCCGCAAGGCCATCAATCTTCCGCCCATCCCATCCTGGCGGGGCTTGTCGCTGCGCATCCACAAGAGAATGGAGCTGGCGAAGTGCTAGCTGACGGCGGTGCGCGGATTGTCATCCATTGTGGAGCCTGCCTTTTGCGGAATAGTTGGGTCAGGATGCCAGGAAACGGGTGGCCAACGGCGCAAATTCCTCGTGGAACTGGAAGATTCCGCCGTGGCCTGAGTCGAAGTAGATCACCAGTTCGCTGCCCGTGATTCGCTGGTGCAGGTCATTCGAGAGGATTGAGGGCACCATTCTGTCGTTGTCGCCGTTGGCGATCAGTGTAGGCAGGGTCAGGTGTGACAGGTCGGATGGAGCCGACCGGCCAAAACGCTGGATGGCCCGCAACTGGGTCTGGAACGCCTTCAGGCTGATCTCGCTGTCCCGACCGGCGGTACGCTCCTGCAGCCGCTTGATGAAGGCTTTACCCGCCCGCTTTCCCGTGGCGTTGCGGTTGAAGAAGAGAAACTCTTTGGGGTCCGAGCGGGTGATCCCCGCGCGGACCAGGTCGAGGTACGTGGTGCGCAGGACCTTGTCCATGTCCTTGCCGCCCCGGGGGCCAGTGCCGGTCAGGACCAGCTTCCGGACCAGGTCCGGGTGCTTCACCACAAGGTCCTGCGCCACCATCCCGCCCATGGAAAACGAAAAGACGTCGATCCTGGTGTACCCGAGTGCCTTGATGAAGGTGAAGGCATCGTCGGCCATCTCCTCGATGGTTTGTGGAACCTGGCCGGTGGAAGCTCCCACACCCTTGTTATCGAAGGTAATGACGTGCCGGTGGCGGGCGATGGGATCCACGATCCGGGGATCCCAGTTATCCAGCGTCGCTGCCAGGTGGACAAAAAACACCACGGGAATGCCGCCCTTGGGCCCCAGCTCACGGTATGCGTAGGTGGTGCCTCCGGCGTCTACCGTGCTGGTGGGCGCCTGGGCGTAGGACGTGATAACCGGTTCGGCGCTGTTGTTGCTGCTCATGGCTGGTTCTCCTTTGAGGGTGACTGAATTCTAGGCCGGGTGCGGGTTCAATGCCCGATGGAAATAACCGCTTTGCCACGGAAGCCGCCCCTGGCCAGCGAAGCGAGGGCTTCCGGTGTCTGATCGAATGGCAGGACTTTGCCAACCACTGGCCGGATGGAACCGTTGTCAACAAGGTGTGCAAGCTTCTGCAGCTGGTCGCCGCTGGCCCGCATAAAGAGGAACTCGTACCTGACGCCGAGTTTTTTGGCCTGCCGGCGGACCTTTGAGCTGATGGCGCCGATTCCAAAGCGCAGCAGCGCATTGAGGCCGTTTGCCTCCGCGAAGCTGGGGTCCGGAGGGCCGGCAATGCCGATTGCCAGGCCACCCGGCTTGAGTACCCGCAGGGATTTGGCCAGGTTTTCCCCGCCCAGGCTGTCCAGGACCAGGTCGTAGTCCTTGACCAGCTGTTCAAAGTCTTCCGTTTTGTAGTCGATGACAATATCTGCGCCGAGGCTGCGCGCAAACCCGGTGTTGGGGCCGCTCACGGTGGTGGCGACGGTGGCACCAAGATGCTTCGCCAGTTGGATGGCGATGCTGCCCACTCCGCCGGCGCCCGCATGGATCAGGACTTTCTGGCCGGGGCGGACGTTTCCCCTCTCCACCAGCGCCTGCCATGCGGTCAGTGCCACCAGTGGCAGCGAAGCGGCTTCCACCAGGCTGACGGAGGTTGGACGCAGGGAAAGGTCGCGGTCAGCCACTGCAACCCGCTCTGCAAAACCACCCACCTGATTTTTTGCCGGGCGGGCGTACACCTCATCGCCCGGCGCGAACCCCACCACCTTGGCACCGACACTAAGAACTGTGCCGGCAACATCGTGTCCCAGTGTTAGCGGGAAGGTGTACGGCAGGATTTGCTTAAACTCGCCTTCGCGGATCTTTTCGTCCAACTGGTTCAGGCCTGCCGCAGCGACCTGGATCAGGACATCATGGTCGCCGGCGGTCGGTTCCGGCACGTCTGCCTCGTGCAGGGGCTGCTTGTACTTTTCGATGACGAACGCGCGCATTCAGATGTCTCCTTGGTTGGGGCTGGTGGTGTTCCGTGCGGCCGGGCTTCCGGTCTGGCGGTCCAGGAATTCGAGGGTCAGTTGTACTGTCCGGGCGTGGTTCTGGAAGGCTGCGCCGTGACCGGAGTCTGCGAACACCTCCAGTGCTGCTTCGGTGAAGTGGGCAGCCAGCGCGGCTGCGTTGGCGGGCGGAACCATCCGGTCACTGTCGCCATGGAGGATCAGCGTCGGAGTCGAGGACCGGGCCAAGGTTGACGCGGGCAAGGCACCCCAGCGCCGCACGGCGGCAAGTTGGGCAAGGAAGACCCCGGGTTTCACTGCCTCGTCGCGGTTCGTTGTGCGTTCGGCGAGGCGGCCCAGGTAGCTGGCAGCTGCGGTCCTGCCCGCGGCCGTCCGGGTGAAAAACAACAAGGTTTTGGGATCCTCGCGCGTTGCTGTGGCCTTAAGGGTGCCGCGGAGGGTGACGCCTGACATCCGGGTGAGGCCAGTGCCTCCGCGGGGACCCGAGCCCACCAGGACGAGCCGGTCCACCAACTTCGGTACGGACTCCGCCAGTTCCTGGGCCACCATGCCGCCCATGGACAAGCGGCACGCCGCCGGGGCGGCCGAACTCGCGGTACGCCAATGACCGGCCCGCAGCCATTACTTCCAGCGTTGGGACGCTCCTATGGTCGGGTTCCGCCTCGTGCGCCAATGTATCTCCTGATGATCTCGCCATTTCTGTTGTATCCGAGTAGACTCAATTATGAATACACTCATAAATCTTGTCAAGGAGGCGTCGTGAACGAAGCCCTGGGACGCAGGGAACGGCGCAAGGCGGACAAGCGGTTGCGGATCGTGACGGCTGCGGCGGAGTTGTTCGCCGTGGCTGGTGTGCGCGGTGTAACCACGCAGCAGGTAGCCGACCGGGCGGGCCTGGCGATCGGAACGCTGTATCTTTATGCGTCCACCAGGGCCGAGTTGTTGATCATGGTCCAGAACGTCAAGTTTGAGCTTGCAATCCAGGAGGGGAACTCCGCAGCCCGGCTCGTCAGGGGGCCCGGTGCAGTCCCGGCCCTGGTGGCGCTTCTGGAACCCGTTGTGAAATGCATCCGGGAGCATCCGGAAAACGGCCGGAGCTATCAGCAGGAATTGGTTTTCGGTGACCCGCGCGAACCCTTCCGGCAGGAGGGGCTCCAGCTTTCCAGAAAGCTGGAGCTGGTGATGGCGGACATTCTGCGGAGCGATGGATCCGTCAAGCCTGCTGACGCCGATGTCCTGGCCCGGGTCGTCTCCGCCATCCTCCACCTGGGCACCACCGCTGCTGTCTACGCCGCCCGCACGGATGCAGAGGTCCTCGATGGGATCCGCTGCCAGATCCAGGTATCCCTGGGAAGTTCAGCCAACCAGTAGCCTGGCCCTAAGCGTGTCTGCCGGGCCTGGCCGGGCCTGGTTTGAGATGGTGGGGGAGTGGAGTGCACTGACCTGCCGCCGGGGCTCGGCGAACCTCTTGAGGCGTTTGCCGCCTACCTTTCCGGCGAACGTGCCGTGTCTCCCCATACCCGGCGGGCCTACCTTGGTGACCTGACCGGGTTGCTTGCCTACGCTGCGCAGGAGGGCGCCGCAAGCCTGGCCGACCTTGAGCTGGGCACCTTCCGCCGTTGGCTGGGGGCGCAGAACTCGGCTGGCGTAGCCCGCGCCACCCTGGCGCGCAGGTCCGCAAGCGCCCGGGTCTTCACATCCTGGGCCCTTCGGGAGGAGCGGATCCCCGCAGACCCGGCCCTGCGGCTGAAGGCGCCGAAGCGGGAGCGGTCCCTTCCCGGAGTCCTGCAGGCTTCCCAGCTGGACCGACTGCTGGCGGGCCTCGCCACGGCCGCGTCCGACGGCGGCCCGCTGGCGGTCCGGGACCGCGCCATCGTGGAACTCCTCTATGCCACCGGCGTCCGCGTGGGCGAGCTGGCCGGGCTGGACGTGGACGACCTGGATCCCGACCGCCGCACATTGCGGGTCATCGGCAAAGGCAACAAGGAGCGGACCGTCCCTTATGGGGTGCCCGCAGCGGTCGCCGTCGATGACTGGCTGCGGCGGGGCCGGCCGTTGGTCGCCACGGGCACCAGCGGGCCTGCGCTTTTCCTGGGAGCCCGGGGCGGCCGGGTGGACCAGCGCCAGGTGCGCACGCTCGTGAACCGGCTCTTCGAAGCCCTCGGCGACACCTCCGCCTCCGGACCACACGCCCTGCGCCATTCGGCCGCGACGCACCTGCTGGATGGCGGCGCGGACCTGCGTGCCGTCCAGGAGATACTTGGCCACAGCAGCCTGGCCACCACACAGATCTACACCCATGTCTCCGTTGACCGGCTGCGGCAAAGCTACCAGCAGGCGCACCCCCGCGCTTAGCGGAAAGTGTGGGGAATCGCACTGGCGTTATTTTGCGGGGTACGGCACAATGAGAGTCACGTCCGGGAACTTTCAAGTGCAGCTTCAACCCTTCGGGTCTGGTGCTCAGGGCAAGTCCGGACTCATCTTTGAGAAGTACAGCTTAATATCGGGGGAGGAAGCACCACCGCAGAAGCGGGTCAGCAGTTCCATCCAGGCAGAGGTCGTTGGGGAAGACGTACCTAGAGCCATGGAGGATGGAATGTCTGATTCAACAACCCGCGGTGTGCTGTTTATCCACTCTGCCCCTACCGCACTGTGCCCTCACGTCGAGTGGGCAGTGGGGTCTGTCGTGGACAAGCGGACGGACCTTGAGTGGACGCCGCAGCCGGCCGCGCCTGGAATGTTCCGCGCCGAGCTGTCCTGGACCGGCACACCCGGGACGGGTGCTACGCTCGCATCCTCGTTGCGCGGCTGGGCACACCTCCGGTATGAAGTCACCGAAGAACCCAGCCAGGGCGTAGACGGTGGCCGCTGGTCCCATACCCCCGAACTCGGCATCTTCCACGCCGTCACGGACGTGCACGGAAACATCATGGTCTCCGAGGACCGCATCCGCTACGCCTACGAATCTGGCGCCGGAGATCCCGCGGCGGTCTACCACGAACTGTCTCTTGCCTTGGGCGAGGCCTGGGACGAGGAGCTTGAGCCTTTCCGGCACGCGGCCGAAGGCGCCCCCGTCCGCTGGCTGCACCAGGTGGGCTGACCGCCGTCGGCCGTTCCAGCCCTGAATCTCCATAGCGAAAGGGAGGCCCCGCCAACGGCGGGGCCTCCCTTTTGTGCACCGGCCACCTGGGCCGGCGTACTACACGCTGCGGATCGCGACCACGGCGTTGTGGCCGCCGAAGCCGAAGGAGTTGCTCAGCGCCACAATGCTGCCGCCGGGCAGGGTTCGGGGGGAGGTGACCACGTCGAGCGGGATCTCCGGATCCTGGTTTTCCAGGTTGATGGTCAGCGGCGCCCTGCGCTCGTACACGGCGAGTACGGTGAGGACCGCTTCCACAGCGCCGGAAGCGCCCAGGAGGTGGCCCATCTGCGATTTGGTGGCGGAAACGGCCACGTTGTCCACGTGGGTGCCCAGCGCCGCGCGGAGCGCCGTGTACTCGGGCTTGTCGCCGACGGGGGTGGAGGTGGCGTGGGCGTTGACGTGCACCACGTCCTCGGCCTGGATGCGGCCATCGAACATGGCAGCCTTCAGGGCACGGGTTGCGCCGAGTCCCTGCGGGTCCGGTGCGGTGATGTGGTACGCGTCGGCCGTGACAGAGGTGCCGGCCAGTTCGCCGTAAATGCGGGCGCCGCGGGCCAGGGCGTGCTCTTCGGCCTCGAGGACCAGGGCGCCTGCGCCTTCGCCCATAACAAAGCCGTCGCGGCCGGTGTCGTATGGACGGGAGGCGCCCTGCGGGTCGTCGTTGCGGCGGGACAGGGCCTGCATGGAGGCGAACGCGGCCAGCGGCATCGGGTGGATGGCGGCTTCGGCGCCGCCGCACATCACGACGTCGGCTTTGCCGGAGCGGATGAGTTCCAGGCCAAGGTGCAGTGCTTCGGTGCCGGAAGCGCAGGCGGACACGGGTGTGTGGGCGCCGGCGCGGGCACCCAGGTCGAGGCTGACGGCAGCGGCCACACCGTTGGGCATCAGCATGGGAACGGTCATGGGGAGGACGCGCCTGGGGCCCTTGGCCTTCAGCGTGTCCCATGCGTCCAGCAGGGTCCAGACGCCGCCGATGCCTGTTGCGAAGGCAACGGCCAGGCGGTCCTTGTCGAACTCCGTGATGCCGGAGTCAGCCCAGGCCTCGCGGGCGGCTATAACGCCGAACTGCGTGGAGGGGTCCATCCGCTTGGCTTCGACGCGGCTCAGCACGTCGAGGGCGGGGGTGCTGCAGCGGGCCGCAAAGTGGACGGGGAGCTCGTACTGGGCAACCCAGTCGTCCTCCAGGGTGCGGGCACCGGAGACCCCCTTGAGCGCGTTGTTCCACATCGTGGGTACGTCGCCGCCGATGGGCGTGGTGGCACCCAGACCGGTAATGACTACTTTGCGTGTCATGGGATCACTCTCTGTCGGTGGGAATCCGGCTTCGTTTCTCGAAGGGTCCCGCATGTTGATGTTCGGCGCTGTGCCGCGTGGCACGTGTGCCGGAAAAAGCGCGGGCTGCCGGTCCGGTGGTCCAGACCGGCAGCCCTGCCGCGCCGGTGGCCGGCGCAGTTGGTTGCTAGGCCTGTGCGCCTGCGATGAAGCTGACGGCGTCGCCGACGGTCTTGAGGTTCTTGACCTCTTCGTCGGGGATGCGGACGCCGAACTTCTCTTCAGCGTTGACCACGATGGTCATCATGGAGATGGAGTCGATGTCCAGGTCCTCGGTGAAGGACTTGTCCAGCTCCACGGCCTCGGGCGCAAGGCCGGTCTCTTCGTTGACGATTTCAGCCAGGCCGGCCAGGATCTCTTCGTTGCTAGCCATTGATGGCTCCTTTTCTGTATTACCGGCAGGGGATGCCGGAAATGGGTCAGGCCGCGGGTGCGGCCCGGTGGGCGTTTCTAGGGGAGGACAATTACCTGGGCGCCGAACACCAGGCCGGCACCGAAGCCGATCTGGAGGGCCAGCCCGCCACTCAGTGCCGGGTTCTCCTGCAGCAGGCGGTGGGTGGCCAGCGGGATGGATGCCGCGGAAGTGTTTCCCGCATCGGCAATGTCCCGTGCAACTGTAACCGTCTCCGGCAGCTTGAGCTTCTTCACCATCTCATCAATGATGCGCATGTTGGCCTGGTGCGGGATGAACGCCACCAGGTCTTCAGCTTCCACGCCGGCGGCTTCGAGGGCCTGCTGGGCCACCTTGGCCATTTCCCAGACCGCCCAGCGGAAGACCGTCTGGCCGTCCTGGCGGAGGGTGGGGTACAGCTCCTGTGCCTCTTCGAGGAGGGCCAGGTCGCCGGTTGAATCGGACTGCCGGGCCGCGATGCCGAGGTCGCGGACGTCCAGCATGGAGCGGGTCATGCCGATCGCGTCCCACTTGCTGCCGTCCGAGCCCCACACGGAAGGGGCGATGCCCGGCGTGTCGGAAGGCCCGATGACCACGGCGCCGGCGCCGTCGCCGAGAAGGAACGAGATGGTGCGCTCACGGTTGTCGATGACGTCGGAGAGCTTTTCAGCGCCGACCACCAGGACATACTTGGCGGCACCGGAGCGGACCAGGGCGTCGCCCTGGGCGATTCCGTAGCAGTACCCGGCGCAGGCCGCTGAGATGTCGAATGCCGGCGCGGGGGTTGCACCCAGCCTGTCCGCCAGGCTGGCGGCCGCCGACGGGGTGGCGTAAGGGTGGGTGACGGTGGAGACGATGACGGCGCCGAGTTCCGAAGCCTGGATGCCTGCCTTCTCCATGGCCTCGCGGGCAGCGCCCTCGGCCATGTCGATGACGCTGACGCCGGCCGCTGCCCGGTGCCGGGTGACAATGCCCGTCCGCTGGCGGATCCACTCGTCCGAGGAATCAATCCACTGGCAGACGTCATCGTTGGTGACAATGACATCCGGCCGGAAGGCGCCAAGGCCCAGGATCCGGGTGTGCTCGTGGATGGGAGCCTGTTTCAGCGTAGGAACGCTCATGCGTTTCCCTCCAGTTCTGCGAAGAGTGCCAGGGCGGCGGAAAGATCATCGGGGGTCTTGACAGCCACGGTCTTGACGCCGGGCATGCCACGCTTGGCGAGCCCGGCGAGGGTCCCGGCCGGAGCGAGTTCGATGACGCCGGTCACACCGCGCCCCACCAGGGTCTCCATGCACAGGTCCCAACGGACGGGACGGGAGACCTGGGCGATCAGGCTGGCCACTGCGGCGCCGCCGTCGGTGACCTCGCCGCCGTCGAAATTCGACAGCAGCGGCACCGTGGGTGCCTGCGGCTTAAGCTGCGGGGCCAGGGCCTCGAGGGCGGTCACGGCGGGGGACATGTGGCTGGTGTGGAATGCGCCGGCCACCTTGAGGGGGATAACCCGGGCCTTGGCCGGCGGGTTTTCCGCGAGGGCCTTCAGCTGGTCAAAGGTTCCGGCGGCAACTGTCTGGCCTGCGCCGTTGACGTTGGCCGGGGTTGCTCCGGCGGCTTCGATGGCTGCCAGGACTTCCGCGGGGTCCCCGCCCACCACGGCGCTCATGCCGGTAGGGGTGACTGCTGCTGCGGCGGCCATGCTGTTGGCCCGTTCCCGGACGAACGTCATGGCTTCGGTCTCGGTCAGCACGCCGGACAGGGCTGCTGCGGTGATCTCACCCACGGAGTGGCCGGCAAGGATCACGGGCAGGGAGTTAAGGTCCACATCGAACAGCGATGCCGCCGTGACCAGGCCTGCGGCCACAATCAGGGGCTGCGCCACGGCGGTGTCCTTGATGGTTTCCTCATCGGAGGTGGTGCCGTGGGCCACGAGGTCCAGGCCGGCGATGTCGCTGAGGGCGGCCAACCGGCCCGCTACCGAGGGCAGCTCCAGCCAGGGGGCCAGGAAACCAGGGGTCTGTGAGCCCTGTCCAGGGCAGACTATTGCAAGCACGTATCCAGCTTTCCAAATTACTGCGTGGTTCAGCGGTGTTTGTCCGCACCAAGCTCATGGGGTCAGGTTGTAGGAAGTCTACAACGGCTCAGGCTTGATTGCGGGAGGGCTGACGTTCCGTGGCGGCCTTTGGCGGGGCCGAAAGCCGTCCCACCACCAGGGCTGCCTGCAGCACAAAGGCCTCCCTTGGCAGAAGCGGATCCCAGCCTGTCACGTCGCAGACACGCTTGAGCCGGTACCGCACGGTGTTGGCGTGGACAAAAAGTTCCCGTGCTGTGGCTTCCAGCGAATGGCCAAGTTCCAGATAGGTTCCCAGTGTTTCCACAAGCCCGTTGGAGGCCGCCACCAGGGGACGGTAAATGTTCTTCACCAGGGACCGGCGCGCGGCGTCGTCACCGGAGATCACCCGCTCGGGCAGCAGGTCATCGGCGGCCACCGGGCGCGGCGCGGACGGCCAGGCGCGTGCCGCCGTCAGGCCGGCGAACGCCGACTGGGCCGAGCTGCTGGCTTCCAGCAGGGACCCGGCTTCGGGGCCATACACAACGGGGCCGGGAGCGAACATCTCACTGAGTTTGATGTAGGCGGTTTCCCGGTCCTGCACACCGCCCAGGATCAGGATCAGCCGGTCGCCCTGGATGCCCACCAGGGCATCCTCCGCGTAGCGACCCGCCATCCTGCGCAGTTCGCTGACGTAGCTGGCGCTGGGTTCCGACGGCGAGTTGCCCACCATCACGGTGAAGCGTTCCTGCGCTTTCCAGCCAAGGGCGGCGATCCGGGACCGCAGCGCATCCGTGTTTTCGCCCCGCAGAATGGCGTCCACAATCAGTGCCTCAAGCCGGGTATCCCAGGAACCACGGGACTCGGCCGCGCGGGCGTAGACGTCAGCGGCGGCGAACGCCACTTCCCTGGAGTAGCGGAGCACAGCCTCGCGCAGCGACGGCTGGTCGGCTTCGGGGGCAATCACCGGGACCTGGTCCTCCACCACCTCCACCACGATCCGGATCAGCTGGAGAGCTTTCTGGAGGCTGATGGAGCGGGTGAGTTCCGTGGGTGCAGTGCCGAATACGTCGGTCAGGATCCAGGACGGCGAACTGGGCCGCTCGTACCAGGTTACAAACGCCGCGATGCCGTTCTGTGCCACCATCCCCAGCGCCGAGCGCTCATCGGAGCTCAGCCGGATGTACCAGGGGAGCGATTTCTCCAGCTCGCGCATGGTGGTGGTGGACAGCTGGCCCACGTTGGCCCGCAGCTTTTTGAGCGTCTCGGACTTCTCCGGAGTGACTTTGGGCTGGGCCGGTTTGCGCTTCGCGGGCGGGGTGGCGGGTGCTGGCATCTTCCGAGCATACGGCCCGCGCCCCACAAGCTCCATTTGTGCAAAGGCTACAATCCGCTTTGGTGTGCGTCACAGCACCGGGCGCTGCGGAACGTACGACGGCGGCCCCCGCCTTTCGGAGGGAGCCGCCGTCGTCATCGGGTCAGGTCACAGACGCGTGATCAGGACTCGCCGCCCGCGCCGCCGGTGGTGCCGGCATTAACGTCAAGCAGTTTGTACTTATCGATCGCCTTGGCGGGTGCCTGGGCATCCACTTCGCCTCTGCGTGCCAGCATCTCCAGTGCGCGGACCACCACGGAGTGGGTGTCGTTTTTGAAGAAGCGGCGTGCTGCTGCGCGGGTGTCGGAGAAGCCGAAGCCGTCGGCGCCGAGGGAGGCGAATTCGTTGGGGACGAACTGCCGGATCTGGTCCGGGACTGCCTTCATGTAATCCGTGACCGCTACAACCGGGCCGGTGGCACCGGCCAGCTGCTGGGTAACGAAGGGCACCCGTGCGGTTTGGCCGGGGTTGAGGAAGGC
>NZ_LFQH01000068.1:0-40966 GCF_001238605.1 Arthrobacter sp. ZBG10
TTGGTGGGGCCCGCCGTCGTTAGTGGTCAATTCAGCAGGGGAGGGCGGGTACCGGAGCAGCCCGCGCCGGCTTGCGGGCCGCGGTCAGGAAGCCTGCACGGGCGCCTTCGCGGCGGCATCCTGTGAAGCGATCAGGGCGGCAAGGCCACGCAGAGTTTCCTCCGCCGCCTGCAGCGCGGCCGCCCCCGCCAGGGCGTTATCGCTGATGCCGAGCTCCACTTCACAGCCTTGTTCAAAGTCGGCGGCCATCACCTGGAGGAGGGAGCGGGCGTCCACCGCTTCGGTCCCGCGTTTACTGATGGTGACCGGCAGGCCCGTTTCCATCACGGCACGGACAAACACGGCCGCGGGCCGGGCATGCAGGCCTACGGCTGCTGTGATCACTGCCTTGTGTACTGGCAAAGGGGACTCCTTCGTGATGACGGCCCCCACCGTCGCATCGTGCTGTCCAGATCAATATATCGGCCGTGCCGGCCGGCAGCTAAACCCGGACCTTGCGCACCTGACTGGTCTAGACCTGACCTAAAATGGTGGCAGGACAGATAACAGGGAGACCACCATGGCCGCTGGCGCCACAGCCATCACCGGAACCATCGACCGCACCAGCGGCACGGCCATCTACGTGCAGCTGCGCGAGATCCTGCGCGCCCACATCACCGGGTACTGCAAGCCAGGGGCGGCCCTGCCCTCCGAACGGGACTTGGCCGAGCGGTTCGGGCTGGCCCGCATGACGGTGCGGCAGGCCATCGACGCCCTTGTGGGTGAAGAAGTCATTGAGCGGGTGGTGGGGCTGGGCACCTTCGTCCGCCGGCCCAAGATGGACCTTCAGGTCAAGCTGACGTCCTACAGCGAAGAGATGCAGCGGCGTGGCATGGTTCCCGCCGCCAAGGTCCTCAGCTTTGAACAGATCGCCGCCAGCGCCTTCCTGGCACGAGAACTCCAGCTGGAGGAGGGAACGCCGCTGGTCCGGTTCCGCCGGCTTCTCCTCGCGGACGGTGAGCCCATGAGCGTGGACGAGAACTTCATTCCCGCGCACCGTGTTCCGGGCCTCCTGGACGGGGAACCGCCCACATCGCTCTACAACGTCCTCAACGAACAGTTTGGCCTGGTGATGGAGTGGGGCGAGGACATGATCGAAGCGACGGCAGCCTCACCGTCAACGGCCCGGCTGCTGAACGTTGAAGTAGGGGCGCCGCTGCTGAAGATCCAGCGGCACGCCTTTGTTGCCCGGGCCATGGTGGACTATTCGGTATCGTACTACCGGGCGGACCGCTATAAGCTCTGGGTGCCGCTTCAGCGGCCCGGCGCCCGCCGGACCCGCAACCACTAGCCGCGCACGGGGGAGGCCCTGCAGGGTGCCTCCGTTGGGCTGCAGGAGCGGTAGGTGGTCTGTGGCATCAATTCCGGGACGAGCATTGAACGCAGAAAGGCCCGGTCCGCAGGGACCGGGCCTTTCTTGTGCTGCGCAGTTAGTGCGTCAGGGACTTGGAGTCCTCGGAAGCCTCAACAGCTGCATGGCCGTGACCGTGCGCTGCTTCGAGTTCCGCCGGCGTTGCCGGGGCAACACGGTCTTCGAAGAACCACTTGGAGAGGAACGCGCGGCGCTTCTCCTTGCCGGTGACGACACCGTGTTCGTTCGGCTCCGCAGGAAGTACCTTGGGAGATTCGAATCCTACGAGCTTGTAGCGCTTGTACTCATCGAGCGGTGCGTGCACCTCAATGAACTCACCGTGCGGGAGCCGGACAATGCGTCCGGTCTCGCGGCCGTGCAGGGCGATCTCGCGGTCCTTGCGCTGCAGCGCCAGGGCCACACGCTTGGTCACGATGAACGCGATGATCGGGCCGATGAAGAAGAGTGTGCGCAGCCAGTACGTCACATCGTTCAGGGACACGTGGAAGTGCGTGGCGATGAGGTCGGAACCGGCAGCGGCCCACATCACGCAGTACCAGACGAAGCCTGCCATGCCGATGGCCGTACGGGTCGGGGCGTTGCGGGGACGGTCAAGGACGTGGTGCTCGCGGTCGTCCTTGGTGATCCACCGTTCGATCCACGGGTACATAAACATTACGGTGAACAGGATGCCTGCAGGCACCAGGGCCGGGAGCAGGACGTTCAGCGTCAGCGTGAATCCGAAGATGACGTACTCGAAGTGGAATCCGTTGATCACACCCGGCATCAGGCGCAGGGCGCCGTCAACGAATCCGATGTACCAGTCAGGCTGGGTACCGGCGGAAACGGGGGAGGGATCGTAGGGACCGTAGTTCCAGATCGGGTTGATGGTGAAGAAGCCTGCCATCAGGGCCAGCACGCCGAAGACGATGAAGAAGAATCCACCGGCCTTCGCAGCGTAAACCGGGCCCAGCGGGTAGCCCACAACATTGTTGTCGTTGCGGCCGGGGCCGGGGTACTGGGTGTGCTTGTGGACAACCACCATAAAGAGGTGCAGGACGATCATCAGCAGGATCAGGGCCGGTACCAGCAGGATGTGCAGCATGTAGAGGCGGCTGATGATGGCCGTGCCGGGGAACTCGCCGCCGAACAGGAAGAACGAGATGTACGTTCCAACGATCGGGATTGACTTGATCACGCCGTCGATGATGCGCAGGCCGTTACCGGAGAGCAGGTCATCGGGGAGTGAGTAGCCGGTGAAGCCGGCAGCCATGGCAAGGATGAGCAGGACGCTGCCCACAACCCAGTTCATTTCGCGGGGCTTGCGGAAGGCTCCGGTGAAGAAGACCCTCAGCATGTGCACGGCGATGGAGGCTACGAACAGCAGGGCTGCCCAGTGGTGGACCTGGCGCATGAACAGGCCGCCGCGGATGTCGAAGGAGATATCCAGCGAGGAGCTGTACGCCACGGACATTTCGACGCCCTTGAGGGGCACATACGAACCGTCGTAGTGGGTCTCGGCCATTGACGGATCAAAGAAGAACGTCAGGAACGTGCCGGAGAGCAGCAGGATGACGAACGAGTACAGGGCCACTTCGCCGAACATGAACGACCAGTGGTCCGGAAAGACCTTGCGGCCGAATTCGCGGAGAATTCCGGAACCGCCCACACGGGAATCGACGAAGTCGGTGACCCGGCCTGCCTTGGTTTTGGCGACGAAAGCGGGCTCAGCTGTTGTTGCTGCGCTCATGCATATCACGCTCCCAGTAACTCGGTCCTACGGGTTCTTTGAAGTCGCTGGTAGCGACCAGGTATCCCTCGTCGTCAACTGCGATGGGCAGCTGGGGGAGCGGACGGCTGGCGGGGCCAAAGATCACTTTGCACTCTTGCGTGAGGTCAAAGGTGGACTGGTGGCACGGGCACAGCAGGTGGTGCGTCTGCTGCTCATAGAGAGCAACGGGGCAACCGACGTGGGTGCAGATCTTGGAGTAAGCAACGATGCCGTTGTAACCCCAGTCCTCGCGGCCCGCGGACGGGTTGAGCGAGGAAGGGTCGAGGCGCATCAGCAGAACGACGGCTTTGGCCTTTTCGTTCAGCTTGCCCTCGTGGAGTTCGTTCAGGCCTTCGGGAATGACGTGGAAGGCTGAGCCCAGCGTCACGTCGGAGGCCTTGATGGGCGTTCCGTCGGGGTCGCGGGCGAGGCGCTTCAGGTTCCCGTCCTGGGGAGCCCACATGGTGTGTGCGAGCTTCTCGTCCGGGCGCGGTCCGAGGTCACCGAAAATGGCGATCGCGGGAAGCGGTGCCAGGGCCACGGCGCCGAGGAGCGTATTGCGGATGAGGGGGCGGCGTTTGATGCCGGTCTCTTCGACAATGTCATCGACAATGCGGACAGCTGCTACGCGGTCTTCCTCGTAGCGGATCGCATGGCGTTCCTCGGATACCTCGTGATCGGGCATCAGGGCCTTGGCCCAGTGCACGATGCCAGTACCGATGCCCAGCATGGCGAAGGCGGTGCCTACACCGAGGAGGGCGTTCTGGAGGCGGATGGTGGCAATGCCGGCATCCTCGCCCAGATCGATGGCGAAGTACGCCACCAGGAAGATTACGGTTCCAACAACAGAGAGGCCAAAAAGTAAGGCGACCTGCCGTTCTGCCCGCTTTGCGGCCTTCGGGTCCGTGTCAGCCAGGCGCAAACGGTGCGGGGGAATTCCAGGATCCTGGAACTTCTCCACCTCATTCTGACCAGCCGTAGCTACGGTGCCCGAGTGGTTCGGACTGCCGTCACTATGGTTGCCCATAATTCGCCTCATCCTTCTCTCGTCCCGGCGGCTGCCGGGTTAGTTTTCAATTTCAAGCTGCTGACGGATCAGCAGAAGTGCTGTGGTGCTGCGTGGACGTCAGGACGTCCGGGAGGTGAGCCAGATGGTGAAGGCGATGATGACACCAAGGCCTGCGACCCAGACGAACAGGCCTTCAGCAACCGGGCCAAGCGAACCGAGGTCGGCTCCGCCCGGGGAGCCGGTGGATTCGATCTGCTTCAGGAACGTGATGACGTCGCGCTTGCCTTCGGGGGTGATGTTCGTGTCGCTGAACACCGGCATGTTCTGCGGGCCGGTGACCATGGCCTCGTAGATGTGCTTGCCGGAAACGTCCGCCAGGGCGGGAGCGAACTTGCCACGGGTCAGGGCCCCGCCGGCTGCTGCCGCGTTGTGGCACATGGCGCAGTTGGTACGGAAGAGCTCGCCACCTGCAGCGGCGTCGCCGCCTTCGTCCAACAGGCCTTCTTCAGGAACTGCCGGGCCGGCTCCCAGGGAAGCCACATAGGCTGCAAGCTGGTGGGTCTGTTCGTCGTTGAACTGGGCCGGCTTTTCCATGGCCTGCGGGCCGTTCATCTGCATCGGCATACGGCCGGTGCCCACCTGGAAGTCAACAGCAGCAGCGCCGACGCCAACCAGCGACGGACCCGCCTGGGTTCCGCTGGCGCCCATGCCGTGGCAGGTGGCGCAGTTGGCGGCGAAAAGCTTGCCGCCCTCTTCGGTGTCGTTGGCGCTGTACGAGGTGGTGGAGGCCTTGGCCTCGTTCACCGTGGTAGCGACGGCGTAGAGCCCGCCCATGACGAGCAGCCCCATCAGTAGCAGCGCTACGGCTGCCAGTGGGTGACGCCGCTTTTGCGAAAGTGCCTTCACGTGGTGGTTCCTTTATTCGATCCTGCGCCGGCTCCGGGAGCCGCTACCTGAAATTCTGCCTCTTGTAGAAAAAGAATCAAAGCTGGCTACTTGAGGACGTAGATGACCAGGAAGAGGCCAATCCAGACGACATCCACGAAGTGCCAGTAGTAAGAGGTGACAATCGCGGACGTGGCCTCGAAGTGGCCGAACTTCTTCGCCGCGAAGGACCGGCCCATGATGAGCAGGAAGGCGATGAGGCCGCCGATGACGTGCAGGCCGTGGAAGCCGGTGGTCATGTAGAAAGCGGAGCCGTAGGCGTTCGAGGACAGCGATACATGCTCGGAAACGAGCATGGCGTACTCGAAGGACTGGCCGCCGACGAAGATGGCACCCATGATGAAGGTCAAGGTGAACCATTCATTCATTCCCCACTTGGAGAACTTGAGGGCGCCGCCGCTTCGGCGCGGCTGCAGCCTTTCGGCGGCGAAGACGCCCATCTGGCAAGTAAAGGAACTGGCCACAAGGACGATCGTGTTTGCTAGCGCGAAGGGGAAGTTGAGCTTGGCCGTCTCTTCCGCCCACATGGCACCACTCGTGGAGCGCAGTGTGAAGTACATGGCGAAGAGACCGGCGAAGAACATCAACTCGCTGGACAGCCACACCACGGTTCCAACGGAAACCATATTGGGGCGGTTCAGCGTGGGGTGCGCCGGGGTACTGGGGGCATGGGTCGCAGATGTCACATAGACATTATGTCTGTAAAAGTCCGTGCTGCCCAACGCAAACCGCCTTTTGGGGGGACTTTTTCTACAAAGACGCGAAATTGCCCGGAAAAGTTCCCGGGAGGGTTCATATTGGTCAGTCCCGGCCCTCGGTCGATAGCATCAGGGGGTGACTTCTCCGGCAACTGCAGCCCCCGCCAACACGTGGCCCCGGCTGATCTCGGCACTGATCAGCGGTTCGGACCTTACTGCCGCGAATACTTCATGGGCCATGGACACCATCATGTCCGGAGCGGCGACGCCCGCGCAGATCGCCGGTTTCCTGGTGGCGCTGAGCGCCAAGGGCGAAACGGTGGAGGAGCTTTCCGGCCTGGTGCACGCCATGCTTTCGCACGCCAACCCGATCTCAATTTCCGGCGAAAAGCTGGACATCGTGGGCACCGGCGGAGACCAGCTCAACACCGTCAACATCTCCACGATGGCCGCCCTGGTCGCTGCCGGCGCGGGCGCGAAAGTGGTTAAGCACGGCAACCGGGCGGCGTCGTCGTCGTCCGGTTCCGCCGATGTCCTCGAGGCACTGGGCGTGCGGCTGGACCTGGGAATCGAGCAGGTGGCGCGGAACGCGGAACTGGCAGGAATCACGTTCTGCTTTGCCCAGGTCTTCCATCCGTCATTCCGGCACACGGCCGTCCCGCGGCGGGAACTTGCCATCCCGACGGCGTTCAACTTCCTTGGTCCGTTGACCAATCCAGCCCAGGTCCAGGCATCAGCCGTTGGTGTTGCCAACGCGCGGATGGCGCCGCTCGTTGCCGGCGTACTTGCCCGGCGGGGCAGCAGGGGCCTGGTGTTCCGCGGGAACGACGGCTTGGATGAGCTGACCACGACCGGCCCGTCGACCGTTTGGGAGATCCGGAACGGCGGCGTGGCCGAGCTTGTCTTTTCGCCGCAGGATCTCGGCATCAGGCTCGCCACCGTCGACCAGCTCCGGGGCGGCGATGCGCAGGTGAATGCCGGCGTGGTGCGCGACGTCCTGGCAGGAAGTGCGGGGCCGGCGCGTGACGCCGTGCTGCTGAATGCTGCCGCCGGCCTGGTGGCGTTTGACCTGACCGCTGACGGGCCGTTCCTTGACCGCATGGCCGGTGCTTACCACCGCGCCGCCGAATCCATCGATTCGGGAGCCGCGGCCGCGGTTCTGGAGAAATGGGTGTCGCTCACCACGTCCTGACCCGGGAAGTGGGCCCAGCTGCGGTGGGGAGGATTACTGTTCGAACCCCAGCGAAAACGCGGCGTCCAGGTCATGTTGGGAGTAGGCGCGGAACGCAATGTGCGTGGTGGTGTGGACCACGGCGGGGACCTTCGACAGCCTGTCGGCAATGACGTCTGCGAGGTCCTCGTGCCGGGGGACCCGCGCCACGGCAATGAGGTCCCACTCGCCTGTGACGGAATAGACCTCACTGATGCCTTCGATGGCGGAGATTTCCTCTGCCGTCTCTGGAATGCGGGCGGCGTCGGTCTTGATCAGAACGAATGCGGTGATCACGTTTAACCCTTCCGGATCAGTTGCGCCGTAGCTTTGCCCGGCCAGCTTGTCAGTTCTGCCAGCCTATTACAGAAGGGCGCCGCAGGATCTCTGTCCGTGGCGGGCAGCAATGCCAAGGTCACGGGTGCCTGCGGCGGCGGATCAGTGCCGCAACAAGCCGGTAGCCCAGCAGCAGGACTGCAAGGCTGAGAGTGGCCACGATGATGAAGGGCAGCACCACGCCCTGCCCGGTCACGGCGCGCAGCAGCATTCCGCCCACCAGGGCGCCCAGCCAGACGGGAACTCCTGCCCGTGTTGGTGAGAATGGGTTCCGCCAGGCCCGCGCCGCAGCCCACCCGGCGGCGGCTCCCAGCAGGAACGGCCATGCGGTCAGCAGAACCCCGGTCACCACATCGCCGCGATGGTGGGCATCGCGGCCGACGGCGGCAAACACCAGGATCAGCACCACATCAACAAGGGCGGCGGCCGCCCAGGCCCTGGTGGCGGTGGGTTGAGGGGTCCGGCTTTTCAGGAAACTCATGGCTTCGAGCCTATCGCCCGGAACCGTTGTGCCCGCGCGGTCCACAACGAGCCCTGCAGGCAATGCTGGACGGCGGGAACGCGGCGGACGGCGGGGATCGTCAAGGTCCCCGGGGCGTGCGTCTGACCAGGCAGCCAGGCTCCCAGTGGTAGCTGCTGTCCGCGCCTTCGCCGTATTCCATCAGAATGTGGGTCACCGTATACGCCAGCGCCCGCCCTGGCCGGAAGCGGGCCTGTGCCTGGACGGGATACCGGAGCAGAACCGGCCTGCCGGGTGACTGATGCAGCGCGTCCGCTAAAGGGGTGGTGCCCTCAAAGGCGCGTGCCAGCGCCGCACCGACAGCAGGGGCGCTTGGGAAAAAATCCGGCATGGCAATCCTTCCGCAATCCGGCGGGCTACGGGCCTGAAAGCATTGGACAGCCAGGGCCCCCGAAGGTGAGTGCCGCCGTCGGCCGCCGTTTTGTGAGCCTACGGCTACGTGTCCTGCTGCGCACCCGTAGTGGCTACGCGGATCCGGCCGGCCCGTTACTTGTGCGGGCGCCCGGCACGACGGGTGTGGCTTACGCTGGACTTCCGACGAGTGGAGGCGCCATGAACAAGCCGCTGTGGATTTGCTGTCTGGTGGGGGCGGCGCTTGGCATCGCCCTGGGCCTGGCGATTTTTGACAGCCCTGTGGTGGGGGTTGCCTTGGGACTCGGGGTGGGCGCGGTGGTGGGTGCTGGACTCAAGCAGCGGCACTGAACCATCCCGGCCGATACGCTTGAATGGTAGGCGCTGATGCAGGAGGCTGGCATGAACGGGACGACGCTGGACGCCGTGATGGCGGAACTGTCCGGATTGCAGGATCCGAGGGTGCGTGAGGTCAACGAAAAACGCGGGGACGACCACGGCGTGAACCTGTCGAAGCTGCGCGGTGTGGCGAAACGGCTTAAGACCCAGCAGGACCTGGCCCGCGGGCTGTGGGCCACCGGGGACACTGCCGCACGGCTGCTGGCGTTGCTGATCTGCCGGCCCAAGGATTTTCCGGCGGCGGACCTGGATGCGATGCTGCGTGAGGCGCGGGCTCCCAAAGTGCACGACTGGCTGGTGAACTACGTGGTCCGGAAGAGTCCCCACGCCGAAGCCCTGCGCCTGGCGTGGACCGGGGATCCCGACCCGGTGGTGGCAAGTGCGGGCTGGGCGTTGACCGGTGACCGGGTGGCGAAGTCGCCGGACGGACTTGACCTGGCCGGCCTGCTGGACACCATCGAAGCGGAGATGAAGGACGCGCCGGACCGCCTGCAGTGGGCCATGAACAGCACGCTGGCGCAGATCGGGATTGTGCATCCCGAGCACCGTGGCAGGGCGCTTCGGATCGGCGAGCGGCTTGAAGTGCTCAAGGACTATCCCACGCCGCCGAACTGTACCTCCCCGTTCGCGCCCATCTGGATCAATGAGATGGTGCGGCGGAACGAAGCTCCTGCCTGATCCCCTAGCTGGTTTATGCCTAACGCGTGGCGGGGTTCACCGGTTGGTCCCGTTGGACCGGCGGAGATACGCCCAACACTCACGCGGGTTCGTAGCCGATCAGCCAATGCAGTCCATGCCGGTCGATGACCTGCCCGTCCGAGGCGCCCCAGGGTTTTGCAGCCAACGGATCGACAATCCGGCCGCCGGCAGCGAGGCTGTCGAACCACTGGTGCAGTACGGGCGCTTCCGCCGTTCCCAGCAGGGAGAGCATCAGCCCTTCGCAGTTCACCGGTTTGTCACCCTCGGACGCGTCGGTGCCGGCCATGGCCACGGGCCCTGAAAGGACACCGTGCGCTATGGCCGAGGGGTCGCCCGTGGAGTTTCCGAAGTCAGCGTTGGTATGCAGGGCGAGTTCACCGCCGAAAATGTTCGCGTAGAAGCCCAGTGCGTCCCGGGCCGTGCCAGGAAACGTGATGTAGATCATGGGTGCAGCCATGTCCCCAGCCTACAGATCCCAGGTGATGCCGCACAGGCAGTCTTTGTCGGTGCACCCGCGGTCCTTTAGGCCGCAGCAGGGGAGTGGTCGCGATTACTGGCTCGGCCCCGCCCATGCTCCCGGGGCATTGGTCCACCGACCACCGCTGTCGTCATCCCTTCCGCAACGCACGCAGCGCCGGAAGCGACGGCCATCGTCAGTGTGTTCAACGTGCCAGTCGTGACGGAGGTTCAATTTGCACAGCAGGGCCTGGATCATGGCACTGTCCGCTCTCTGGGTGGGTCCCCTTGGTACCAATTCCATGGTGGCACGCGAGGACCTCTAGGTACAGTCCGATGCCATCCACATTATGAGACTTTTTTGCTCAAAATATGGACACATCGATTAGCCTGCACTGTATGGACGACAGCCGGATAAACCCAGAAGATCTCCCACCCTTTGTTGATGTCGCGTGGCTCACGGCGCCCCGCCAGAACCTTGTCATCGCCGATGTTCGGTGGTACCTCGACGGTGCGTCCGGCCGTAACGCGTACGATGGCGGACATCTGCCAGGTGCGGTATTTGTGGACCTGGACGCATGGCTGTCAGGCGATTCTGGACCACGCGGGCTTAACCCGCTTCCCGGCCCGGAAGTGTTTGCGCATGGAATGTCCTCCCTCGGAATCGGCGACGGCTCAACCGTCGTCGCCTATGACGACGCGGGGGGAGTCATCGCCGCGCGGCTCGTGTGGATGCTGCGTTCGCTCGGACATAGGGCGGCGTTGCTCGACGGCGGGATTTCCGCATGGATGGGACCGCTGGAAACAACGCCCGTGGAGCCTTCGCCGGTGGCCTTCACGCCGTCTCCATGGCCCGGGGCCCGTCTCGCCACGCTTGAGGACATCACTTCGGGGGCTGCCGGAATCGTCGTAGACGCCCGCAACAACGACCGCTTCGACGGAAGCCTCCAACTGCCCACCGATCCCCAAGCCGGACACATCCCCGGTGCAGTGAACGTCCCGTGCCGTGGGAACCTCGACTCCGACAGATGCCTGCGCCCGGTCGAAGACGTCCGACGGGCGTTTGCGAAGGTTGGGATCGAAGACGCGACCGACGTCATCTCCTACTGTGGTTCAGGCGTCACCGCGTGCCATAACCTTCTCGCTCTTGAGTATGCAGGGCTTGGTCAGGGCCGTCTCTACGCGGGCGGGTGGTCAGAGTATGGGGCCGACCTTCGCCGCCGGGCCGAGCTTGGATGACAACTGGCCTGCGGTGCTCGCGGCTTGTTTATCCATCACATGACGGTGACTTCGGTGGGCGACTACCCGCTTAGGCAGAAATACGCCATTTCGAGTACGACCCGGTATGCCTCTTCGAAGGCAGCGTATTAGTGGGGATCCTTTACCGGACGCTGTCGGGAGGTGCGGAAGCTAATCACGGGTTCGGCTTGAATGCGGTGTGCGCTAATAGACGTTCGTAAGTCGCATTGCGTTCTCGTGGCTGATGCCAACCTGCAGCGCCGCAGCCTTTGCCCCATGCGCGTACAACTCAATGTCCCAATCCCCGAGCTGAACTAGTCCTGGCGCTGCGTCATCATTCCCCATGACCTACAATCTGCCTCGCTACCACGAGTTGCACCTACCGTAAGGCGCCCCTTAATCGGACGCAGGACCGGATCAGCCAAAGTCGTCGTCCAGGTTCGTGCTCTTGGATGCCGTGACCTCATTCATAGAGGCACACCGGTAGGGTTGCCAATATGGATGAAGCGGCTTCAGTCTCAAAGGATAAAGCTGACCGCCTCCACGCCACATTGCTCCTCCCTGACGAGGTGGTCAAGAAACGTAATGCCGCGCACGTACCAACAGTGTTGATTTTGCTGGCGTTCGTGATCATCGAAGCCGTGCTGATAGCCACACAAAGTTTCGTCCCTTTTGCCTTTGTACTGGTGTTAGGGACTGCGGGGCTAGTCATTTGGGGCAAGGCCATGACCAAGACGTTCATGTCTGGTGCTAACCATGAGATAGCGAAGTTCCTCACCACCGAACTTGGTCAAGGCGATGCATTCCAACACGCTCTCTACGAGTCCTTGAGTAATGAGGTGTTTACTCGCGTGTTCCGTAAGTCGCTTTCGTCTGCCTACGAGATGGAATACCTTGCCGTTCCAATCAAGCCTGCTGGTGAACCGCCTTGGACGATCAGGATGCTCAAAGGTGCAATGGGATACGAATTACGCCAGCACCAATAGAGGTCTTCGAGACACCTTGGCCTGCGCGCCAGAGTGCTGCTAACCGCGTTCGCTCAGCAAAACAGCCTTTCGGTGGCAGACGTCTTCACGGGACGACGATGAGTCGCGCTGACTGAGCATCGGGGTGTGGCGGCACATACAACGAATCACCCACCGACACGGCACATTCACCACAGCACGCAGCCCTCGATACTGAACTTCCAGGCTGGAAACGTGGCCGGCCACACAACGACGGCCACCATAAACCAGCCAAAAAAGCGCAGGTCCCCTCCAGCCCGAAAACTGCAGGGGATCTGGTAAAACATGCCCCGTAGACTATGTCGATGGGGGCGGAAGAGCATGTATCAGGGCGAATCGTGAATATAAGGGCACAAGCCGATGAACGAAGTGTCAGACAGCCCTCGACCGTCGACCGCGTCTTTTCAATCGTTTTTTTGGTTGCGCAGCCGTTCGTCGCCGTCGCACAGTTTTTGATTGTCGCCCTCGGCGCATCCCAGTGGGTGGACGGAAGCCGTTCAATACCGCTATGGGCGGCAACGATTGCCTATGTTCTGATCTTCCTCATCCCACTCGCAGCGGCAATAGCCACGATCGTGATGCTTTCCAAACGCCGAATAGCGTTCTGGGTGCCGCTCCTCGCGGCGGTCCTTACGTCCATGATGGTCGTCGTCCTCGACGCCTACGGGCATACCCGTGACATCTTTTAACCTTGTTTTTACGAGGACTCAACGCGTTCGATGTGAATGTGGGGGGCCCTCAACGTCTCGTGCAGTTCCCTTGAAAGGTGAACCGGATGTCGTCCCATCCCCTGGCTGAGATCGCCATAGAGAATTACGCACGTTTCCTGCCGCTTGATAGAAGGTTGTCAATGGTTGCGCCCCTCTCTGAGTGGTGGCGTTGGAAGAACCATCAGATTCACCTCCTCCGGTTGCCGGACAGTAACGCTCCGGTTCGGTTGCTTGTTGTCCACGGTGCGGGCGCCCACGGATCAGCGCTCTGGCCTGTTGCATCTCTGTTTGCGGGGCGCGGGGTTGATATCACAGTGGTTGACTTGCCTCTCTATGGCCGCACGATAACGGCATTCCCCGGAACAGTGACATACCAGGACTGGATCGACTTGGTAGTTGACCTAGTTTCAGCGGAAGTTGACGGCCGGCCGGTTATTCTCCTTGGGGCCAGCATTGGTGGCTTGCTCACGGTCGAAGCAGCGGCTCTTTCAGGCGGTGTCGCGGCCGTGGTGGCCACCTGCCTGCTTGACCCACAAAAGAGAAAAGCGCGCTCTGCCATGACGCGGTTTGGGCCCCTCGCAGTACTTTTGATGCCAATGCTCAGACTGGTTAGGGATCCGGTTGCCAGAGTCCCAGTCAAAATTGCCTGGCTCGCCAACTTGGGGCGCATGGGACGCGATCCCGGTTTGGGGCGGCTGTGCGCGAAAGATGCACGCGGCGGCGGCGCCTGGGTTCCGCTGGGGTTCCTTGCGAGCTATATGCGACATCCGCACGCCAAGGCCCGCACAACATTCCTTCCGGTCCATCTAATGCACCCAGAGTTCGACGAGTGGACGCCATTGGCCCTCAGCGAGGCCATGCTGCGGACTTTGCCCGGGCCCATCACCAGTCGGCTCCTGCGTGGTTGCGGCCATTTTCCCTTGGAAGAGCCCGGTCTGCAGGATCTTCTGAACGGTGTCAACGACGTGGCGGTCGAAGTTTCGTCCAGCATGAAGTAGCCGCTGCATGCGTTCCTGAGATGAACGGCGGACCACCACTAATGGGTGGGGGAGTTCCGTCTAGTACCCTCCAGTTGCTGCCAGCGGGATTATCGCGAACCTGAGCGGAATATCGGCAGAGGTCGGGGGTAGTACCGGGTACTGCGGCGGCGCCCTGGTTCGGTGCCGTGGAGGGACGTATCGTCCGGTCTCTCTCCGTAGGTTTGAATGAAAGCGAAAGGAAGATAAGTGATTGAGCCACAGACTCTTACGAAGAGGTTTGGTTCCCGCACGGCCGTTGACGGCATTGATGTCACGGTCCGTCCTGGACAGGTCACGGGTTTTCTTGGTCCTAATGGCTAGCTCAAGAGGACCCAGATAGACGCAATTACGCGGAGCTGCGCCTTTTGTTAACGCCAGCCGAAAATAGGGCTAGGAACGCCAACTGAAAATAGGGCCACCGACCATTATGGAAGGTTGTGAGGTCCGGACAATAGAACCAAAACCCCTGGCCCCGTTTTCAAATGGCACTAATGGCCCTATTTTCGGTTGGCGTTCACACCTTTCCGCGCTGGGCCCACCACGAAATATCCATGCCGTCCCGGACTCAAGACCCGATAACCGCCGAGCCTTTGCCCAAGACACCAGCAGCCATCCAGAGAAACAACCCGCCCCAAAGAAGCGCCAGCCTAAAAACTACTGCTGCACTCATCTGCGACTCCTCGTCTTGCGCGCGCTGGAAAGGTTTTGCGGTTCCATTAAGTCACTCACGACTCCACTCCAGTGGAAAGAACCTTGCCACTTTCTTGCGCTGCGAGGCGCCGGCAAAAGCGCCCGTTAGTCGATCCTTTACCGGACACCTTATGCCAGCCCGTATACCGCTGCTGTGGCTGGTCATGGCACTGTCGGCCGTGTCAGCGGTCAGGATAATGTCTGGATTATGCGTGAGTTGTTGATAGAGGCCCTCAGCTTGTTCTTTGTAGTCGGATGCATAGCGACCTTCCTCTGGATTCGGACGGTTGAGCGCAGGACAAGCCAGCTCGGGTGGACGGATCCACGTCAGGCGTTCGGGAAGCGGCGCCTGATTCAGTTTGCTTTGTGCGTGGCAGCCGCGGCGGGCACCTATTTGATTGCCGTGTCCGGGCCTCTGCGGTTTCCGGGGACCGCAGAGGTTAACGTAGCTGGACTGGTAGCTGTTCTCGTGTCCACGGTTTGGTTCATATTCCGCAGGGACATAGCCCAGTATCAGTACCAGACCGTCATGACAATGTTCAACCGCAACCGACCCGAGAAGGAAGAAGCGCAACGACAGATCAAAGCGATGGCGGCCCTCGGAACTGGGTTCATCGCGTTCTCTTGACGCTGACCCTCCAATAGACCGCCTTAGGATCCTTCACCGGGTGCTGTTTAGCTTCTTGAGTGAAGGGCGCTTTGACCGCCCGGATCATGGACAAGAAAATTGTTACGACCGCAGAAATGCTCACAATCGTCTGCCTCGGCGCTCCAAGTCTGCCCGGCGTAGATCTTCCTCGTCCCAGAATGGAGCATCATTTCGGCGTACACGGAGCATGTTCAGGACTTGGCCAGCGCTGAGCAAAAACCACGCTGCGAAAAGGCAGAAGAACCCAATATTCCAACCGTCGTTCAACCCCTTCGCGAATTCGTTGGTTGCGAGGAGTGCACTGGCTACAATCTGGGTACCGTAAGCCCACATACCGGTCGGAGAAAGCTGCCTCAAATTGGCGTTTCCTCGCCGCGGCTTCAGCGTGCTCCGGTCATTTCGGGGGGATTGCATGAGTCGAACTGATCTCCGTGCAGTTCTTCATTGTCACGGGTTTACTGCCGGAGGAGACTTGAGGCGACGGCATCCAATCTCGGGCCGCCCGCGGGGCCACCCGGCTGCGGGGCCCCACAGGACTTTGTAGCGGCCTGGTGGATCAATGAGTTCCGTGACGCCCCCTGAAAAGGCCGCTAAGAGGTCGTGTCATCTCTTGCCTTTGGCGACTGTCGCCCTGCTTGGATGTCTCAGCGGGTGCCAGTATGAGCCTGACGACGCGTTCCTCGCGTCTGCCACTTCTCCGGTCACGGAGGCTCGCACAGTCCCGCCGCTGCCGGAGAGTCGCGACCCTCGTACGGTCTCACCGCTGCCGGAGAGCGGCGACATCGACGCCGGCACATACCTAGTCCCCGTCGTCGGCTACACGGAGCCTTTCGAGATCACCGTCCCGGACGGCTGGTATACCCTTGACGGCCAAAGCCTGGGCAAGGATGACCCGGGTCACCCGGCTGAATGGGCCGTCTACCTGACTCTTTCGCCCGCGGACTATGTGTCAATGGACGCATGCAGCTGGATGGGCGCTCTTGCCAATGTCGGACCGTCGGCCGAGGCCTTCGTCAAAGCGATGGCGGCACAGTCATGGACGGTAAGCACCCCTCCCGTCCAGGTAATGGTGGGCGATTACTCCGGCTTCGAGTTCGACCACTCCGTCGAGGGTGACGTGGACTTCAAAGCCTGCGGCGCCCGAAGGTTATGTATCCACTCAGAATCTTTCGCCACCTGCTCACACTGGTACTCAACTCAGAATGAACACGAAACCTACCGGGCGATCGATCTGAACGGCCAGCGAGCTGTGGTCTCGGTGGGCTATATCGACGAATTGATCAATTCGGAACTGATGAGAGAGGCACGCGCCGTCTTCGACTCGATCGTGTTCAGGTCCTACAAGTGACCAGTTAATCCGATTGGCGATCCCACCCGCGGCTCCGACTCCTTCTCTGAACTCACCGGGTGTCTCAGATCCGCAGCGCCTCGAAACGCTAGGGTTTCACGGCAGTCTGAGGCGTAGCAGTTAGGGCACCCTCACCGTGCATTTCATCGTTCGGGGTAAACGTACACATCAGGGGCCGACAACGGAGCAGAGGAATGGATCCATGCCTGGCTGAACGCTAAACGACCGGCTTACGGACGGGGCCACTCGGAAGCGTAAAGCCTCTGCTGACCGGTTCCGGAGCGGATATACCTGATGCGGGATGCCTTGACTGGTGTGGCTAGGCTTTGAGCAATGACCGGCGGATGAGTCGGAGCAAGTTCACTGGGGCGTTCGCGGGGACTAGATGAAAAAAATTGAAGCGCCCCGAACATGGGCCGTCTACGCAGGTATCGGGATCGTTCTCTGGGTGGTGTTTGGTGCAATCGATTTCGCTAACAACGGGGCTTCGTGGCGAACGATCGCGTATGCGCTGCTTGAAGCAGGGTCGATTTACCTCTTGTTTAGGGCGATTAGCACCTTGAAGCGCGAGAGAACCCAAGGGCGGTAGCCGCCCGCAGCGGTACCCTAGCCGGGCGCCATACCGTTCATTCCGGCTGTCTTGTATGGCTTGTGTTTCGAAGCGCAGAGGTTGAGCAAGTAAGTCAATCGAAGCTGTGGAGGTACTTGTCTACGTCCGCCCAGATTTCATCTTCGGTCCTTGGGGGGATGTAGTTGCTGGTGAGCTCGTCCCAAAGCTGCCATAGGACATACGCTTCCTCGGCGTCTCGATCGGCATACTCGACTGCTCGAAGGTATTGAACGGCATCTCGGAGGATTTGCCCCCTGGTTCGCTGGCCAGTTTTCCATGAGGCTAGTTCGTATGCCCAGATCAAAGGCCACTGCTTTTCAAGTGGAATGGCTTGGACTTCTAAGTCCTGCAGGGTTGCCGTCCACAAGTCACGGATGTCGTTGGGATCCTCGTTGTCGGCGCCGGCAAGTGTGCGAAGGTTCGCCGAATCCATGCCGTCCGCCAGCCACTGGGCGGCAATGTCAGGAAAGTCGTCGACGTCCAACAGCCCGGAAGTCATCAGGGCCATGGCCTGGTCAGGGGTCGGTTGAAGCTCCATTTGATCAGCCTTACATACGTACCGCACGATTCGAGCGCGTCACGCCATAGGGTCGGGGACGCATATATTGTGCCTTCTCTGCGACGGAGCGGCGCCCCGGTAGAGGATCCTTCACCGGACGCCGGCGCTGCGGAACGGTCAAAGGCTCAAGAAAGAATCAGGGGTCCGCTTTTAGGCGAGGTTTCGTGCGTAACTGTCCGTATGGACTGGGACGAGGCTGGCGGTAGTGGTGTTCTTGGCGCAAGTGCGGGAAATTTGGAGACGAAGGCTTCGCGGGATTTGTATACGTTCGCGGTTCCGGCTGGTGGGCAGTTCCTTTACCTCGATATTGGGACGTATCCCTATTACGGGCGATGGCAGCTGATGTCTCAGGGCACGGGCGCGCAGATCGCGACTGGGCGATGCTGGGCCGGGGACAAGCAGGTCAACAACTTTCCCGCAGGGAACTACACCCTGGATTTTCATGGCGTCAAAGAAGCCCTGGGCACCTACTCTTTCGAGATCCGATGAAGATTGAAGCCAGTGATCTGAGCGTCAGTGAAAAGATGATTTTGCATGAATGGAGGCGGTGTGGAACGGTCCACCTGCGTTTACGCTCAGACTTATCGGTAGATCAGGCTGCTTCATGTTTACGAAAATCCAGGTTGGAACTCGCACTACCCGGCCTTGGGGAAATGGGCCTCGGGGGAGTGGCCGCAACCTCCCAGGGGCCGGTGCTGATCCTTCATGATGTGCCTGACCGCAAAGAGGCTTTGGAACTGGTGCGCAGGATCGCCGATAACTTGCGAGAGCAGGGAGTTACCGGCCGGTTGATGTCCTGCGGGTTCCAAAAGTCTCCCCTCGAAAACTCTGACCGGTTCTTTCCAGCGATAGCGGCCGGGATCAGCCTGCGGGGAAACCCATCATTTGTTCGCCCGGTTCCGAATGCCGGCCGTGCGCGGGCGGAATATCACTGGGATATCGATCCCATGGTGCTGGGGACGGTTTTTGACTATGCCCTTCGCTGGTGCAACGTCCCGTCCGGGAAGTACTTCGTTAACTCTGGGTTGACACAGTTTAAGTGCGAGCAACAAGAGTGCGGGGATCTTCTGTTGGCGGCCTACGGGGCCATCCCCACGGCCGCGCTGACTTGTGCGGCGGGACCCAACGAGGCACGCCGCGTCGCCATTACCAGGGATGGTTTCCTTACGTTTGAATGGTATCTTCCACCCAGCGGCTGGAAGGACGGTGTCGCCGAGCTGACGGGGGTGCTGGAGGCGATGGCCGACTACGCGCAGTACGGACTGGTCAAGAGAATCAACATGCCTGGTTTCACCTGGCAGACCTTGATTGACCTCGACTGGCCAGTCAGGCCCCATTTGCGAACATCGTCCATGTGGGGGCAAGAGCTCATGGCCGGGCTCATTCCTGATGCCTTCGCGGTTCAGCTCCTCAGCAGCACCCACAAGCTTCCGAACTTCAACGGACAGTGGGCTTCCAGACCAGCTGGCCGCTCCTCTCTGCTTCTCACCCACACCGACCTGTCAGCCTGGTTTGACGGGCGTCATCCCCATCAGGAAACTCTTGACGCGGCACGCCACAGCCTGTCCGCGCTCTTCATGAATGATGCGATGCTCAGGGACAAAAAGGCAGACTTCTTCGGAGAACACCTCAGGACGCCGGCTCACACGCTATTCGGGCACTGAACTAGAGCCACTTGGGCGAGCTTATGTCCATTTGTACTAACTCCAGACTGACGTCAGGGCGAGATTTCCCGCATGCGTGACTGTCGGCGGTAAACCACGCCTTTTCACGGTCCTATCGGATGCGCGGAGTAGCCCGCAAGGGGATCCTTTACGGGACATCACAGGGGCGTTTTCGGTAGATTTTTAGCTGTCCCGCTTCCACCTTCACAAAAGGGGATACAGGTGGAATGCTGAGGGCACCTGCCCAGCCTTCCACGGCAGCGGACAGTGGGGACAAGCGAATGCAACGAAGCCAGCCGCGGTTGTGGCGTTCCGGTGTTCCTCTTTTATTTGTTGGGATGCTGCTGACATCGTGCGGTGACATGAGAATAGGCGGGCCAGGCAGCGCCGCGCCCGTCTCCATCGAATCCCCAACGTCAACCAACCCAACTCCGCATTCCAGCAGCACTTCCCCGCCCGAAGAATCATGCGCGGCGTTCCTACCGTCGGCCCCGTGCACGGACTACACGGCCATCTCAGCCACCGGCAACAATCAAGACCTTCCATGGGCAGCTGCCGGCGTGAGCGCGCAGCTGGCTGCCGCACATGGGGAACTTTGGCTTGCTGTATCAACCAAATGCGGACCCATGAGCGGCCCAGCGACCATCACTGGTACCACCCTGACCGTCGGGGACATCGCAATCGGCGCGAGCGGTTGCACTGGCGATTCCGGCGAGCAGCAGCAGTGGGTATTAAATTTCCTGCAGCGCCCGATTGAACAGACCTTCAGCAACGGGAATCTCACCTGGAAGAGCGACAGTGACACACTCAACTTCAGAAAGTCTCCAGGCGAACCGGGAACGGCCGAGCCCACGATAACCTCCACCGGTTCAATCTCTGGTCCTCCTAGCAGCCCACTTTCAGACGGCGGGCCGGTGTCGTGCGTTGACTGGGTCCGGTTCGAAACCCCTCAGGACTTATACGACAACGCCGCCGCGGTGCTCGTTGGAAGGTCCGTCGGCCGGGCCGGCGAAACCAGCATTTATGGTTCCAAGGCAACGACCCACCTTGTTGAAGTCGAGCAGATACTCAAGGGGGATCCCGGAGACGGGAACCTCCACATTTCCTCCATGCCCCCGACCTGCACTGGAAGCGATTCCTACCCCGAAGGGGATCCACTCGATTCCAACCAGAGATTCATCATTTTCGCCGCCAAGCAGGGCGGCGAGTGGTTCACTCTAACCCCCGCACAAGGAGTCTCTCCCTTCCCGCCTAACGCCCAGCTTCCCTTTCACCAGTAAGCCCAGCCGTTGCCGATCAACTCCATGCGTTCTCATAGTTACCGCTAAAGGATCCTTTACGGGGCCCTGCGTTGTCATTGAGAGTGCTTGTCCCATGTTTCGGGCTCCGGGCGCAGCACGTTTAGGCCGAGTAATTTCAATCGTCTGAAGCGACAATGACGTGAAGGATGCAATACCTGAAAGCGGGCACCTAAGCAGTCACTCAGCGGACCCCCCCATATCTTGCGACATACTGTTCTCGTTGGCCGCTATCCAACAACACAGAAGAAGGGAGTGCACGGGTCCATACCCGTTCACTCCCTTCGCTGGCTACGGCCCGGGGGATTAGTCCTTACTAGACCCCATTAACCAGTCCGAAAATTGATAGTCCCAGGCCGAAAAGAGCAAGCGATGAGCCCGTGATTCTGATGAGGAAAAGCTGTCGTTTTTGAAACCTGATTCGATCAGTATCTGTTGCGAGAAACGGGTGGGATCTGCCTGCGATCCTAGCTAGGCGTTTCGAAATTAGCCATCCGAAGATGCCGGCTGCCAGAACAACCAGGCCTGCGATCAGTACGGGCGTCATGGCATGTTCCCCCTAGTGCAGCTTGGAGTAATCAGTGAGATTCAACGAATGAGGGTTCTTCCCGTCGCTCATCGGAGACCCTGGTATCCGCCGAAGAACCTCACGAACTGCCTCGAACTGGAAGGCAGGCTTCCCCGCGGGTTCGAGATCTGACGGGAAGCGTTCTACCGGCACTTCGGCGCCCTCGTGCGTGAGCGATCTCCTACTCATCGAATGACGCCCAACGTCGCTTCGGTAGAAGGCTGATTCAGCAGGAAAAGGACCAAGCAGGTCGCAACGAGAACCAAACCAGGGACACTTGAGATGACAGTTCTTTTTCTGAACTCCGGTGATCGTCCACGGCGATCTGCCGTTTGCCAGAGAAAGTAGCTTATTCCGAACCCCACGAAGAAGATGCAGCCAGCAACCAGGTAGAGAAGTGCCATGTTCTTGTCCTAACTATTGCTTCAGATATCTACGCCTGCGGTCCGCGGTTGCTGTGTTTCCTGCCGGCCCGCCACCCTGGGAGTGTGGTGTCGAGCATTGCTGCTTTCCGTGGTTCGAGCTTTGAGGCGCGAGCGGTGATCCGTTGGCCATGGAGCCAGAGGCCGAGTTGGCGTTCGTATGGGTCGGTGGTCTTGTTGTGTCGGGGCCAGTCGTTGCCCTCGGCGCGGTAGGCGACGAGTGCTGCGAAGCGGGTGGCCCAGCGGGTTTCGTCCCGTTCCCGGGCCGTGGTCCCGCCAGCGGAGGGGAGCCGGCCCGTGCTGTGGAAGAAGGTAAGGATTTCTTGGAGGTTGGTGCGGCCGGCGGTGGTGGTCCTTGGTGTGCGGGGGAGTAGCTGTTGGTTTGCCTCAGCAAGGCCGGGGTCCTGCCGTTTAGCCAGGGCGAGGTGATATCGGACCGAGGAGCCGGCGACTCTGGCCAGGGTAGCGATCTTCCGGGCGGGTATGCCCTGTCTGTACATCTGGACCCATTCGGGGTTCGGCGCTGCACGCCGGCGCTCGGTCATTTCCTAGGCATTCCTCGCTGTGCTGATCGTCTCGGGGGCGTCGGGGCCTATTTTCGTCTGTTCATACGTTTATAGATGATGAACGCGCACAGACTGATGATGCGGAGACCGGGTCCGATGATCTCTGTCTGCATTGCATCGCGGAATGCTTCTCTACCCGAGATGGTGGCGAGCACTTCAGGCGCCCCTGCTTTCGTGGTCTTGTTTGCTGTCGCGGGTTACGGCTCTTTGTGGCCACGTTCCTGCGAATAGAGGTACAGGGCCCCGCATGCAGCTATCCCGAGTGCAAGGAAGAAGACGAGCCAGTTTTGTTGGCTGAGAGCAATGAACACGCCAATGATCATGAACACCAAGGCACTGACGCCGAAACCAGCAGCGATGAGACGGCTCCGGTCACGATTCGACTTTGGCAGCATCAAAACTTCTCCTTGAACGGATAGCGTGGCAGATGTTTCGGGGCCTCACCGTGGCGCATCACGGTGATCTCTTTCATTGACGTAGATGTATCCCGCTGCGGCGAGGGTCACTGCAGCTGGGATGAGAAGAACGAACCAGTTTGAGCTTTCAATGCCGACGTAGACGGCCAAAACCCAGGAAACGACGGCCATAACGCAGTAGCCAAGCCCGACTTTCCTCGCCCGGGACCGGTTGCTGTCTGGTTTGCCCTTGCCTGTGAACATGCGCCCCAATCTGTAGAGAGCCTGACGCTCATCATCCCGGAGAGTTCATGCCGGTGGAGCTTCCTTTCGTATTTCTTTCGCAATGTCTTGTAGGCGCCTCCGCTCGAATTTCTCGCCACGGCTGACCGGGAGGCCTAACCAGTCTCTGCACCGCACCCAACGGCCCACCCTGGCGCGAATTCACCGAGAACAGAGATCTCGACCTGGACTTCGAACTCCACTACTAACCGGTCCCTTGCCCACTACGCTGGGTGATGAGCGGATGTTTCACTGCTCTACGAAATCCCTCCGGCCTCAGGCTGGAGGGATTTCGTTTTTCGCTTCGGATCTACAAAGAATTCTGAGTCCTATTCAGTTGATCGTTCAGAGCTGGAAGGACGATTACCCGCGGCCGTCCTGGGCAGTACAGCCGGCTGGCACGAGCCTCCTGATCAATCGCCGGCGATCGCGGCAGACCTGATGGCCTTCCCCGTGTCTCATAAGTAAAGGGGGAGACCTCAACATAGGTCCGCGTCAGTATGACTGCCACGGCGCAAGTTTTGGAGCAAGCGCAGCAACTCTGACTGCTCGAAAAGCAACTGATCATGCTCCAGCGCTATACGCCGGTCTTCCGCGGCTATCTGTCTCGCATTCCGGCGATCCAGCGCGGAAATGACCAACGCAATTATCGCGGCTACGACGGCCGCGACCACGGCGGCAACCTGAACCCAGAGGGCTATTTCTTCTTTCGTCATGGCTCCACGGTATGTGGCGTCGCCGTGCTACGTGGCCTTGTAAGAAAAGGGGTCTCACTTAGAAGCTGGGAACCTGTCGGCGGCAGCACTCACAAACGACGTATTGTGAGAATTGATCTAATCGAGAACAAAGCTTTCCCTTTTTATTAGAGCTCAGCCCACGTGTATCGGCACACTCGAGTCTGTGGTGGTGCCGTCGCCTAGCCGTATTGACCGCGGTCGTTGTGACCCCAGGCCCATACGCCCCATCAGTCTTTACCGCGTATCCCGATTCGTAGGCGGTGGTCATGTTCTCAACGCCCGCCAGCTGCGAGACTAGGACGGGAATGGTGGATAGATTGGGACTGAAGTTCCCGAGCTGGCCGTAGTCGTTACTGCCCACGCCCACACCGTTCCGTCAGTCTTCACCGCGTGGACCGAGAAAGAGTCGGCAACCACGTTTCTGACCCCGGTTAAACCCGTTACCTGGACCGACACGTAGGAGTCGGTGGTGGTGCCGTTCCCAAGTTGGCCAAAGAAGCTGTTCAGGCCCCAGGACCACACCGTCCCATCGGTCTTCACCGCGTAAGCAGAACAGTAAGGGCTGACGATACTCTGAACGACGGTTAGGCCCCTGACCTGCACCGGCACGAAGCAGAGATATTGCTCAGGAAGTACCAGCCGGATACCGAACTGCTGGACCTTTCTCAGATCCACAAAGCACACCTCGTTTTAACGTGTCGGCATACTCCTTCAGGAAATCAAATGACAGAGAAAAGTGCTTCCGAAGCAGCCGGCTCCTGTGCCGGTCTCGCAAAAGAAACGACTTATGCCGACTGCTGCAGCGCAAAAGAGGACTCCACTACCTCCCGTGGATCCTCACTCCGGAAACACCGCTGTTGCTCATGACGAGGATCGAATCAATGACCTCCCGGTAAGGGGCCGGTGCCGGCATAACCCCTCTGACAACCTCAACTTTGGAATGTTCGGAAACTGGCGCGACGATTGGGACAACACATTGCCCTGAGTGGCCACGACAGGTCACTCCAGCCCCAGCGCCGGCCGGCAGCCGTACCGCATCGCAAGCGACTTCTGACTGCTTTGACATCCCTGCTGTCTCCCGCAGGGCTGCATCGCCGGATCTCAGTGATGCGCGTCGACTCAGGTGTCAGTCACTCTCCAGGGCCGGCGGGTGTACATTCGATGCGCATATGCGGGCCTTTCATCAGACCGCAAGGGATCCCGGCCGGACGTTTGTCCGGCCGGCTGATCACATCAGCAGAACATCACCGGGCGCCGGCATCAGCTGCCGATGATGACCGTCCTTGCCGGAGTAAACACCGCCATATAGGAACTGGAGCCAAGGTACCTGGCCTGAAGGACATGCTTCCCATACTTCAGCGTCGAATGCGTGTAGCCCGCTTTGCCGTTGACCAGCTTCACCGGCGACCCTACTTTGGTGTTCCAGTCGTAAAATTGCACCCATCCCGAAGGCGTGGCTCCGCCAACAACACCGGGTTTGATCACCGCTTGGACCGTAACGGCAGTCCCGGCCGGAATGTCACCGTGATGCGAGGAATGAAACTCGGTCTTCACCGCACCCAGTGCAGGCGTGACTGTGTAGGTCACCGGCGCGGACGTCGACGATCCGTAGTTACCTAGCTGGTCCACGTACCTTACGGTGAACATGTGCTGTCCCGCGGGCAGGTTAGTGACGGTAAAGACGTACTGCCACCCCGCCCCTATGTAGTGGTAATCGACCTCAACGCCGTCGATCTCCAGGATGTATTCCCCAACGGGGCGTCCGGTGAGCGGACCGGAAGGCAGCGCCGTGGTCCGGGCCGTGATGGTGATGGGTAGGCCAGCGACGGACGATCCGGCCGGACTGACGGTGATAGCTGTTTGGGTTTTTGGTCCGCTGATGCCCTGTATCGCGAATCTGATGGTCTTGGGCGAAAAGTTGGCGTCGCCCGAATACGCCGCCTTGAAGTAATTCGCCCCCAGAGAAAGAGCGGGCGAGTCCATGAACGTCACGCCCAAGAACGGCTCATCGGTGTTTACATCGCCTACGCTCAGCACCTTGCCGGTGGTGTCGGACAGTAGGCTGACGGTGCCGGACGGGACTTTGGTGCTGGGCAGCGCCGAACTAACCCACGCCACAACCTGTATCGAGTTGTTCGCGAACGCCAGGTCAGACTCGTAGGCAACCAGGCCAACTTCCGACCGGCCCGTCGTGTAGGTGCCGGCCGTACCGGCAGCCTGCGCCGGCGCCGCGAAGCCCGCACACGCGATGATCGCGGCGGCCATCAATGACAGGACTGGGGAGATCCGATACCGCAGGCTGCGGGCTGCTGCTGGGGCAGTGGACTTGGATGAGTTCTCCATGGGGTACCGACTCTCTTTTTCCGATGACATAACGTCACGGAAAGCCCCAGCACCTCCGCAGGCCTGGTGTGGCCAACACCCACAGAATAGGCCCGCTCCAGGGAATGCGATAGGTGTCCGGCTGCGCGAAGTCCGGGACTGGTCTGATTCCCCCTATATGGAGAAAATTCAGCAGGGCTCACCGTGGCTTCCATCTCAACCCCCGCTGAGGCCGGGGACAACGACCTCATGCGGCCAGGCGACCCGTCCTGCCAGGAATAATTCTGTCTTCGTTTCATCGTTGCTACCGGCCTTGGCAACGAAACTCTGACTCCTCGTTCGCGGCCCGCCACAGGAAGACCTCGGGGTCACAGACCAGCTGCGCACGGCGGCTGGGGCAGCGGCCCGGGACGCTGAGTAGCGGTGGTACCTAACGCACCGCAGTTCGCGAATTTCTCTGGTGCGTCCCCTGCCGGCCAAACCGTGGAAGTGGACCTTGGTGTCGACTGGCGCGCGGCCGAGCCCTGGACCGCCTGCCCATGCAGCACCGCCGCGGCCGTGGTGGGGTTAGGCGGCGTCATCGATGGAGGTCAGGATCCAGTGGTCGGTCATCGCTGGCTGGCGCAGCTGCATGGTCCGTAAGGGGGCGCCGCCGTGGAGTTGGACCTGGACTTGCCAGATGGTGACGTCAACAACGGCGGCGCCGGCGGGCACTCTTGTCTGGTTTTCCCACCAGGATTCGCGTTCGTACCGGCGCACAGGGTCCGCGGCGACGCCCCAGATGTGTCCGTCGTACCTCACCGCCAACGGGGTGCCGTCGAGGGTGAAGCGGACGTCGACCACGGGTGCTGTGCTGTGGGGTGTTCGGGGTGGGGGTGGTTAGCCGGCTTTGGCTAGGGGCAGTTCGTCCCAGTGGGTGGTGTATCGGGGGGGAGAGCATGTCGCGTTTCATGGTCCAGTTCAGGCCTTGGCGGATCCCGCCGTGCCCGAGTCCGATGGATCCACGGCCGTAGCGTTTGGTGACGTTTTCAACGAGGGTGCCGATGTGGCGTTCTTCGTGCGGGTTCTCGAACAGGGAGAGGGGGGATTGGTTTCCGGAGGGGCGTAGGTCGGTGACCATGATCCCGGCCCTGGCGTAGCGGATGCCGTCGACGATTTTGGGCAGCAGCGCGTGGGCTGCCCGGGTGAGGAGGACCGGGTCCGCGGTCGGCATGGGCAGCGGTACACACACGGAGGGGTAGGAGGTGTCTTGGGGGTTGAAGTGGGAGGTCCCGGCGAAAGCGGTGAGGACTTTGGCTTGCTGGTTGTGTTTGGCCAGCCGGGCTGCGGCTTGTTGTCCGTAGACGCTCATGACCTGCCGGATCCCTGCGGCGGTGGTGATGGGTGTGGCGAACGAACGGGAGAAGATCAGTTGTTCCTTCCCGATACGTTCTTCTTCCATGGGGATACAGGGGGGGCCTTGGAGTTCCAGGACGGTGCGCATCATGACAACGGAGAACCGGTCCCTGATCATGACGGGGTTTGCGGCGGCGAGGTCGTGGATGGAGTGGATCCCCAGGGCGTTGAGGCGTTTGGTGAGTCTGGTGGCCACGCCCCAGATTTCGATGACGGGCAGGGATCGCATTAGCCGTTGCCGTTCCGCTGTGGGCACGGAGTCCCAGTGGCAGACCCCGGCGAATGCCGGGTTGTTCTTCGCCCATTTGTTCGCCAGTTTCGCCAGGGTCTTAGTTGGTGCGATCCCGACACAGACCGGGACCCCGATATGGGCCCGGACGGCGTCTTTTATCTCCCGGCCCAGGGTGCGGAGGTGGGTGGGTTCGCCTTTGACGCCGAGGAAGGCTTCATCGATGCTGTAGACCTCGAGCCAGGCCGAGTACCGGCCCAGCAGCTCCATGACCCGTGAGCTGATGTCGCCGTAGAGCTCGTAGTTACTCGACAGTGCGATCAGCCCCCATTCCTTGGCGCGGGGGGCGATTTTGAACCACGGGTCACCCATACCGATACCGAGGGCTTTGGCTTCGGGGGAGCGGGTGACTGCGCACCCGTCATTGTTCGAAAGCACGATCACGGGTTTGCCTTCCAGGGACGGATTGAACGCCCGTTCCGCGGAAGCGTAGAAGCAGTTCACATCCACATGGGCGAGCTGCGGCATATGCCGCATCAACGCTGGCTTCGACACGGACCGCGCCCCTAGACGTGGTGAAGGCATCGGGTCGCGACACCCCAAATGGTCAGATCCGACAGGGCCGGGACTTCAATGTCGGGGTAGCGGGGGTTCTCAGACTGCAGGATCACTTTGCCGGCGGTGATCCGCAGCCGTTTGATGGTCAACTCACCGTCCAGGACAGCGACAACAACGGACCCGTCTGTGGGCCGCAGGGCACGGTTGACGATGAGCTCATCCCCGTCGCTGATCCCCGCGCCCTCCATCGACTCCCCGGACACCCGCACCACATAGGTGCTGGTGACGTCCTTGATCAGGTGCGCATTCAAATCGATCCGCCCATCAAAATAGTCCTGCGCCGGCGAGGGGAAACCCGCCGCGACCGGCATTGGAGAGAGTAACGCCGAAACCAACGACACGCCCGCATCTATCACGCGGGGACCAACAACAACGCTCACAACACACCTTTATTCGAATATATGTTCGACTCTTTGAGTGTATGCCGGGACGCTGACATTCGGGGTGCCGACCGGGAGGGTTGAACCCACGGGGGACAGCTTTGAGCTGTTCGCAAGGGCTTCATCTGCCCGCCAATGGGCACTGCCGACCTATAGCAAGGTCCACAGCGCAGCAGGAACTCGGGGATCCCGATTCGACTGGCGACGTGGCGGGGACGTGCGGGCTCGGCGCCTGCAGGGCTGCTCTGTAACCCGTGCCCGCGGGGTTCTGCTAAGTTGTCCGGGTGAGGTTCTTTCCCTACCTGGTGGCCATCTTCCTGACGGTGGCCGTGGGGGTTGTGGCGTTTTTGGAGGTGCCGCTTTGGTCGAAAGCCCTCGCCGTGGTGTGGATTGCATCCCCATGGGTTGTGAACGCGTTCCGGCTGAGACAAGGCAAGCGGATCGCTGCTGAGTTAGCTTCGCACTCTTCAAGCTCAGTGCAGGACCGGATTCTGCACGACTACCGTCAGCGCCAATAGCACTCTGAATTAGCCCCTGAGTCCCATTGATGCCTGTACAAACATCCCGGGCACGGCAAAAGCTCAACCCCTCCGGGCCTTTGTCGAGCACGGGGAAACGGAACCCAACTGACCGGATGACCACACAGAGATCCCCGCATCTTCAGGATCCAGGTGGGTCAGAGGAAGAGTCCCGCACCAGCTGGTCACTGGCGGCACCCCCGTGGCGGATTTCCAGCCGGGGGAGTAGCGGGTGGAATGTAAAGCAGGTACTGATTACTGTGCCCGGTTTGCGATTGGGCCGCATAGCTTGGTGGGTATCGCGCCAGGCAGCGGTGGCAAGGAGGGGGTAAACCCCGCCCGGCCGCTTCTGTGCGTGAGCAGCACGGCCGTATCAGCCTGGGGCAGGAACTCCCAGGGTTACGGTTCCGGGACATGCCCCGAAACTCGGGGCGGCCGGCGAACTGAAGGGGATCAGTCCATGCAAAGGCGCACTACATTCACAGCCCTCGTCCTGACCGCATTCTTTGCCCTCGCGGGGTGTGGAACAGGCACCGGAACAGAACCAGTAACCTCCGCTGCACCTGAACCATCCGCCAGCCCGGAGCCCAGCCCTGCGAAGACCTACACGGATGCAGACCTCAGCTCTGTGCTGGCCACCCTGAAGGACGCCCAGGGCCGCGACCTGACGGTGGTTCCCGCGGCGCAGATCGACCAGGGCATCATCAAAGCCAAAGAGCTCCTGAAAACAGCCGTGTTCACCCCGCCGGAGTGCAAAGCCTTTTCCGATAGCAATGCCCAGGTCCCCGAAGGCAGCACCTACGCCGCCGGAACCACCGTGTCAGCGGAAGAAAAGACATCGATCGTGGTGACCGTCATTGCCCTCAAAAACGCCCAGGAAATGACCGGTCAGCTGGAAGCTTCACAAAAAGCGGCCGCCGCGTGCAGCAACTTCACCATCGAACTTGGCGGACAGAAGATCACCACCGAAGTCCAGCAAATAACCGCGAAAACCGCCGGAGACCAATCATTCGCCGCCCTGGGCAAACAAACCCTTGCCACCGGGGAAACCCAGACAACGCTGACCATGACGGGCATCAAAGGGACCCTGGCAGCCACAGCAGTGAAAGCCGGGCCGGCAGTCACCCCGAACGACGCACCGGATTTGGCCCAACTCATCGACGCCATCCTGGCCCACGGCTAACGAAACACCCTGCCACGAAGTCCACGGTGTATGGCGCAGGGCACCGTCGCCGGACGCGTGGTGATCATGGAAAAAATGCGAGGATTCTTGTCCTACTTGACATAATGTAGATTATCGGCGTTTAGAACAATCGAGTAGAAGTGGCTATGAAAACTCCCGGCCCATCACGAATCCGACGACGCGTACTCGGCCGCCGCTAACGCCCATGTACTGTTCAAGTTGTTATCGACTCCTCAAAGTTCATTGGCAACGCACCGGAATGATTCATGTGACAAGTCGCCCAAGTGAACTACCAATAGCGGATAGTCAGGTTCTAGAGCGGCGCTGTCCACAATGAAGATAACGACTGCTTGTTTGTCTGTTTCCAGAGCCGCACGACGGACCTGCCCGGGGAGCCGCTCCGTGCCACGAATACCCGCGCAGGCCAGTTTGGGAATGTGGCGGAAGAGAAGCTGAGTGTAGGCTCGCACCATCAAGGTTTGTACCGACCAATCGGCTGGGGGGAAGCATTGGCCACCGACTCAGTTTCGTTGATTGCCGAGCAGAAACGTTCGGCACGTGCCTACGCCGGCCGCAGCCGCATCGGTGGACTGGCGCTCCTCGAGGAACCGGATGAAGTATGTGAGTTACGTGTGGAATCTTGGTTGCCTCGGCCGGCTGACGTTGTGATCGATTTCTGCCTCCAGCGTCAAAATTTCATTGCGATTATGCCTGGCGCCATGCAGGTCATTTGGTCGTCAACCGAGACGGGCGAACTGGGCGGCACCTACCATTTCCGTTGGTGGCTGAAGAACGTGGTCCCTGTGCAGTGGGTGGCGTTCATCGACTCCTACAGGCCAGGTTCTGGATTCAGCGACCAGCAGGTGCGGGGCTTCTTCCGGTACTTCCACCACACCCATACTGCGGTGGACGACGGCGCCGGGAGCCGCTATACCGACACCCTGCGTTTCGCCGGTCCGTTCGGGGCACGGGTGGACCGCACGTTGCTCGTGGGCCAGCTGCGCAGGACATTCGAAGCACGGCATCAGCGGATGAACCGGATGCTCCCGGTACTCCCCTAGCCATCGAACCGCCGACGCCCCGAAAACGCCGGGCGAAAGACGCCATGAACCCCATGTGCCTAAGATATTCACATGCCTACACGTGTTCACGAGTTTGCCTGGCCTGACCGGGTCGTCGTTGGCACCATCGGCCTCCCCGGGGCGCGCACGTTTTATCTGCAGGTGCGCGCCGGGACGCAGATCGTGACCATCGCCCTTGAAAAGCAGCAGTCAGCCCTGCTCGCCGAAAAGGTCGACGAAATCCTCGACCAACTCATCACCATCGACGGCAACCCGTTCAGCGTCCCCACGGGCACTCCCATCGAACTTGTCGACAACGACCAGCTCGAGCCCGTCCAGGAACAGTTCCGGACCGGCGCGATGAGCCTCGGGTGGGACCCCACGACGGCGCAGGTTGTCGTCGAGGCCTACCCGCTCACCGACGCCGATCCCGAGGATATCGACGACGCTGAGGAAACCGAAAAACTTCTGGTCCGGATGCCCGTAGGAACAGCCCGCGCGTTCGCCAAGCGCACGCGCGAAATCGTGGGTGCCGGACGTCCGATGTGCCCGCTCTGCGGTTATCCCATGGACGCCGACGGGCATACCTGCACAGTTCCCGAAGGCTGACGCCGACGGCGCGCACCGGGAGGTCCTGCAATATAGGCAGCAGCCCGCAAAGCAAGGCTTAGTGGGTGGCGCCGGCTGACATTTCAACATCGGTTCGGGTGCGCAGGCTTGCGCGGACGACGGCGGCGATTCCGTTGGCTGCCGTTTCCACCGTCATCGACGGGGCGGCGCTGCCCGGCGGGACTTGTTCTGGAAGGTACGGAAGGTGGACAAAGCCGCCCCGGGCACCGGGCCTGTCCGCGAGGGCATGCATCAGGGCGTAAAAAATGTGGTTGCACACGTAAGTGCCTGCCGTCTGCGAGACCTCGCCGTCGATGCCCGCAAGGTTGAGATCCCGAAGCGCAGCCTTGATGGGAAGGGTGGAGAAGTATGCGGCCGGTCCGCCGGGGACAACTTCCTGATCAATGGGCCGCCCGCCCTTGTTATCCGGGATGCGGGCGTCATCGCAGTTGATGGCCACGCGTTCGAGGGACACCCGTCCCCTGCCGCCCGCCAGGCCTGCGCAGACCACCAGCTCCGGATCCAGTCGGGTAATGGCTTCCCGGAGGACCTCCGCCGATTCACCGAAGACGCAAGGCAGCTCCATCGCCTCCACCGCAAGGCCTTCGGCCCGAAGGATCGCCACTGCCCGGCGCGCAGCCAGCCAGGATGGATTTATTTTCTCGTGTCCGAACGGCTCGAAGCCGGTAATCAGGATCATGGGTTCCACCCTAACCAGCCTGCCTCTCCCCCGGCATGCCTAGACTGAAAGCGTGAGCCAACCCCTGGATGAAGGACCGTTCTTTCACGGTACAAAAGCCGATCTCCGCGACGGCGATTTCCTCAGGGCCGGATTCCGGTCCAACTATCGTCCGGAGGTGGTGATGAACCATATCTATTTCACCGCCCTGAAGGACGGTGCCGGACTCGCCGCGGAACTCGCACCTGGCGACGGGGCCCCGCGCGTCTACGCCGTGGAGCCCACCGGGGCGTTCGAAAACGACCCCAACGTGACCGACAAAAAATTCCCGGGGAATCCCACCCGGTCGTTCCGCAGTGCAGAGCCGCTGCGGGTCATCGGCGAGGTCACTGACTGGACCCGACTGACGCCCGCTGCGCTGCTGGCCTGGCAGGAGCGGCTGGCGGTACTGCGCTCGGACCAAAGTGCCAAAATCATCAATTGACCAGGATCCTGCCCTTTCCAGGGCCCGGCCCGGCTGGGTAGCGTGCTGTGCATGGCCATCAAACTTGAAAACGTCGGCATTGCCGTTCGCGACATCGAAGCAACCATCGCCTTCTTCACCGACCTCGGTCTCACAGTGGTGGGCCGGGACACCGTCAGCGGAGAATGGGCCGATACCGCCGTGGGCCTCGACGGCAACCATGCCAAAATTGCGATGCTCCAGACACCCGATGGCCACGGCACCCTGGAGCTCTTCGAATACATCCATCCGGACGCCATCGAAACGGAGCCCACCCTCCCCAACGAGATCGGCATGCACCGCGTCGCGTTCTCCGTCGACAACATCGACGCTGCCCTGGAGATCGCCGCGAAGCACGGCTGCCGGCCACTGCGTGGAGTTGCCACTTACGGGGACGTCTACAAACTCTCCTACGTCCGGGGCCCCAGCGGAATCATCGTGATGCTCGCCGAGGCATTGAACACAAAAAACTGACGGCTGCGCCGAAGCAGGGCTGCTCACCGGCTCCCCCATCAACAGATTGTGCAGGTCAACGGCCCAAAGCATTGTCTTCTTCCGGAGGCTCGCCAAGAATGAACCAATGACGGTCTATGTGCGGGCACTCGAAACAGCAGTTCCAAAAACCACCCTGGTCCAGTCCGAGGCGCGTGACGTGTTCGCTGCCCAACCCGGCTTGACCCGGCTCGGATCGCGGCTGGTCAGCACGTGTTTCGACTCGGCCGCCATCGACACCCGCTACACCGCCGTGGATGAACTGACCAAGGACTTCCGCGCGGACGATCCGCAGTTCTTCGACCCGGCCACCGGGCTCCTGCTGAATCCCAGCACCAAGGTGCGCAATGAAATCTTCGGCCGGGAAGCCACCAAACTTTTTGTTGAAGCTGCCGCTGCAGCCCTCAGGGCCTGCCCTGACCTCAGCCCGGGCGACGTCACGCACCTCATCACGGTGTCCTGCACCGGCTTCTTCAACCCCGGCCCGGACTACAAAATCGTCCGGGAATTGGGACTGAACCCCTCTGTGCAGCGTTACCACCTCGGCTTTATGGGCTGTTATGCAGCTTTTCCCGCCCTCCGCGCCGCGAAGCTGTTCTGCGAGGCGGACCCGGGCGCCGTGGTGCTGGTGGTTTGTGCAGAACTCTGCTCGTTGCACGTCCGGACCTCCAACGACCCCGACACCATCATGGGGTCGGCGCTGTTCGCGGACGGAGCCGCGGCCGCCGTCGTGACCTCCCAACCCGCCCCGGACGGGACGGCGCTGCTGCAGCTGGACCACTTCGAGACGGTCCTGACGCCGGTGGGCGAGGACTCCATGGCGTGGAACATCGGTGACCACGGCTTCGAGATGGTTTTGGGCAACTACGTCCCGCACATCATCGATGACCACATCGTAGCGGCGCTCGAGCCGCTCCTGGCCCGCGACCCGGACCTGGTGCCGCTCCCCTACACCGCCATCCGGCACTGGGCCATCCATCCCGGCGGGCGGAGCATCCTGGACAAAGTCCAGTCCCGCCTGGGCCTGACGGACCAGCAGCTGGTGCCGGCCCGGGAAACCCTCCGCAACTACGGCAACATGAGCAGCGCCACCGTCCTGTTTGTCCTCAAGTACATTGTGGAACAGGAACCGGAGCCGGGCGATGAACGGATCTGTTCCATGGCTTTCGGGCCGGGCCTGACAGTGGAAACTGCCCTGTTCACCAAACTGCCGAGCACCTCCGCCGCGGCCGGCAGCGAAACCGTTTCCGGCCGAGCCTCGCTGCAGGAAGCGCCGGTGGCCTGACCCGGTGAGACTCCTGCTGAGCGAGCGGGCGGTGGACGCCGTGGAACTGATGGACCGCCCCGACTGCAATCCCGTGCTGCTCGAAAATACCTACCGCCAGTTCGGCCCGGTGAACCGGCTGTTTTCCGGCTGGCGGGGACTGTACCGCCGGGAACTGCGGCCGCTCCTCGCCACGGCGGTCTGGCCGGTCTCCCTGCTGGACATCGGCTGCGGCGGGGGCGACCTCGCCACCCTGCTTGCCCGGTGGGCCGCCCGGGACGGGCTGCGGCTTGACCTGACGGGCATCGATCCTGACCCCCGTGCTGCCGCGTTTGCGTTGCGGCGCCCTGCCCGGCCGGGTGTCCTGTTCCGCCAGGCCCACAGCCGGGACCTTGTGGCCGAGGGACGCAGGTACGACGTGGTGATTTCCAACCACGTCATCCATCACTTGCCGCCGGAACAGCTCAACGAGCTGCTGTCCCACTCCGAACAGCTGGCCACACGATCGGTCCTGCACAACGACCTGCGCCGCAGCCCCACGGCGTTTGCCCTTTTCAGCGCCGCAGCCCTGCCGTTCCGGAGCTCCTTCATCCGCGCGGACGGGCTCACCTCCATCCGGCGCAGCTATACCCCGGCCGAGTTGCGGGCTGCCGCTCCCCAGGGGTGGCAGGTGGAACTGAACCAGGCGTTCCACCAGGTCCTCACCTTCCGGCACGGCTGATATGGAAACGGATGTGGTCATAGTGGGCGGCGGTCCGGTGGGGCTTTACCTGGCTGCCCTGCTGCTCCAGGCCGGCGTCCGCGTCCGGGTCCTGGAGCAGCGGCCATCCCCCAACGGGCACTCCCGTGCCATCGGCATCCACCCTCCGGCGCTGGCGGCGCTTGCGGACGTCGGGCTTGCCTCCGCCCTGGTCCACGCCGGCGTCCCCATCCGCCGCGGCCTGGCCATCAGCGGCGGCAGGACGGTAGGTGCCATGGAATTCAGCAGCGTTTCGCGCCGTTATCCCTTTGTCCTGGCGCTCCCCCAGCACCGGACGGAGCAGCTCCTGGCAGAACGCGTCCGGACCCTGGACCCGGACGCGCTGGTGCGGGGTGCACGGGTCACGGGCGTAGCGGACGACGGCGGACAGGTTGCCGTCAGCGTTGGGCCCGGCCTGGGTGCCGCGGACCCGGCCCGCGGCTACGCGGCACAAGTGGTCATCGCCGCGGACGGGGCCCGGTCCGGCCTGCGGCAGCAGCTGGGTGTACCCGTCGCCCGGAAAACGTATCCGGACCATTACCTGATGGGTGATTTCGCCGATGCCGGCACCCATGGAGAAAAGGCCGTCCTGTTCCTGGAACGGCACGGCATCGTGGAATCCTTTCCGCTGCCCGGTGGCGTCCGCCGCTGGGTGGTCCGCCTCGGGGCACCCGCAGCCGCCACGGATCCGCTGCATCTTGCCCACCTGGTCCGAGACCGGACGGGAATCCTGCCCGAGCCAGGCAGCAACTCCATGCTGAGCGCCTTCTCCGTCCACACCACCGCCGCCCGGAAAACAGTCCTGGGCCGGGTGGTCCTGCTGGGTGATGCCGCCCATGAAATCAGTCCCATCGGCGGGCAGGGCATGAACCTGGGTTGGCTGGATGCCCAGGCCCTGGCCCCCTTGATCCACCGCGTGCTGGCCGGCACCGCCACGCCCGCGGAGGTGTGCCGCTATGAGTCCGGCAGGCGGCAGGCCGCCGCCCGGGCCGCCCGGCAGGCCGGAATCAACATGATGCTGGGCCGGCCGCTCCCACCGGCGTTGCTGGGCCTGCGGAACGCCGCCCTGGCCGCGGTCGCGTCCAGCCCGCCTGTGAACCGCTGGGTGGCCCGCCGGTTCACCATGCAGTGACCGGGGCGGAGCCTACCGGTAGTAGCAGTCGTAGCTGGCCTGGCTGGTGATCAGGCCGTCGCTGACTTCGAACACGGAGGAAGTGCTGGCGCGGATGGTTTCGCCGCGGTCCCAGTAACGCAGGTCCATGCGGACCGTGGCGGACCAGTCGGCTTCCACCACAACGCGTCCGTCCCCGCTGGTGGTCCGCTTGATCACAAACTCCTGGCCGGAAACAACTTCGGAGCTCTGGTCCGCTCCTTGCAGCACCTGGGCCAGGTTCCGGGTGGCACCCTCGGGCGCCAGCAGGTGCGGCGCCTCCACCAGCGTGAAGGTATCCGCCAGGAAGGGCCTCAGTTGCGCCGCGCCGCCGCCGGCTTCCAGGGTCCGGATGAACTCGAGCACCAGCTCACGCGGGGATGAAACACGTTGGGGTTCAGTGGCCATGCCTTCGAGACTAACCCAGCCGCCGGCCGTGCACGCCCGGCGGCGCCGCTAGGCTTTGCCCATGAGCAACAATCCCCCGGAAGCAACCCAGAGCCCGGCGCAGATCGCCGAACAGGTCGAGGCCATGCTGGCCACCGGTGACCTGCCGCCCATTGTGCAGGCGGGACACCCGGTACTGCGGCAGCGTGCAGCCGCCTACGACGGCCAGCTGCCCGGCGACCAGCTGGAACGGCTGATCGAGTTGATGCGGCGGGTTATGCATGATGCGCCCGGCGTGGGACTCGCCGCACCGCAGTTGGGCATCCCGCTGCAGCTGGCGGTCCTGGAGGACAAATTCGACGTCGACCCGGAGGCGGCAGCGCTCAGGCGGCGGGAACCGCTGGACTTCCTGGCCATCGTCAATCCCCGGTACACGCCGCTGGGAGCCAGCCACGCCTCGTTCTACGAAGGCTGCCTGTCGCTGAACGGACTGCAGGCAGTGGTGGCCCGGCCGGAAACTGTCCGGCTCGACTTCCTGACGGTCGACGGCGGTGCGGTGCAGCGGGAATTTTTTGGCTGGCAGGCCAGGATTGTCCAACATGAGACGGACCACCTGAACGGGGTTCTGTACGTGGACCGCGCCCAGTTGCGCTCGCTGAGCAGCAACGCCGAATACGCTGCGCACTGGGCGGGCCCCGGCATCGACAAGGCCAGCGAAGGGCTGGGGTTCGACGCCGGACCGGCGGGTATCAGCGTCGCCTGACGGCAGCGGCCGCGGCACTGCGCCGGGCAGCGCCGGGTCCGCCGCCTAAAGTGGTATCCATGCCCTTTGCCCCGCACCTTTCCCTGCTGTGCCCGGTATGCCGGCAACCCTTCGAGCCTTCCGGAGCCCATCCGCAGGCCGGGAAGCGGCTGGTCTGTCCGGCAGGGCACAGTTTCGACGCCGCACGGCAGGGCTACTTCAACTTTCTGGTCGGGAAAGGGACGGCTTTCGAGGCGGACTCTGCCGCCATGGTCGAAGCCCGCCACTCCTTCCTCGCCGCGGGGCATTACCTGCCGCTGGCAACCGCCGTGGCAGCCGCCGTCGTCCGTGTCCTGCCGGCTACCGGCGCGGCGGTCCTTGATTCCGGCACCGGGACGGGCCAGTACCTTCGGGTGCTCCTTGACCAGGCAGCGGCAACGGCCCCCGCTGCCTACGGCCTGGACATCTCCAAATACGCGCTGCGGCGGGCAGCCCGGCTCAACCCGGAGGCCATGAACCTGGTCTGGGACATCTGGCAGCCGCTTCCCCTGGCAACAGATTCCGTGGACGCCGTCACGGTGGTGTTCGCGCCCCGGAATCCTGCCGAGTTCGCCCGGGTCCTGCGGCCCGCCGGTCGGCTGGTGGTGGTCACCCCCCGCAGCGGCCACCTCGCCGAACTCGCTGCGCGCACCGGGATGCTGGCCATTGAGGAGGGTAAGGACGCGCGGCTGGCTGCTGCCATGGCCTCGCATTTCGATCTCGAATCATCCTCGGACATCGACATTCCGTTGTCACTCACGGTGTCGCAGGCAACGGACCTGGCTTTTATGGGGCCAGCCGGCCACCACCTGGGCCGCGAGGCCATCGCCGGCAGGCTCGCGGGCAGCAGGGAGCCCGTGACTGCCGAAGCCCGCCTCAAGCTGTTGGTGTTCACCCCTGCGCAGACGCCGGCGGAGTAACGACTTGGCCAATATCCCGGCCCGCACGGATGCGCCCGCCCCCTCCGGGAGGCGTCCGGACTAGGATGGAAGTGCAGTGACTGGGGGGTCTGCGGCACGCGGCTCCACGAAGCAGAGGGGGAACGGCATGTTCGAATGGCTGGGCGAAAACTGGTGGGCATTGTGGCTCACCGCGTTCCTGGCATTTGCGGTGATCGAGATGATCACCCTCGACCTGTTCTTCATCATGCTGGGCGGCGGCGCCCTTGCGGCCCTGGTTGCCGACTTCGCCGGCGCCGAGGGCTGGCTGCAGATCATCATTTTCTGCGTCGTTTCGCTGCTGATGATTGCCTTCGTCCGCCCCGTGGCCCTTTCGCACATCAAGAAGGGTCCGGCTGAGCAGCGGACCAACGTGGACCGCCTGATCGGCGAGTCCGCCGTGGTGATGGAAGCCGTCACCACAGCCGGCGGGCTGGTAAAAATCGGTGGCGACATCTGGAGCGCACGCTCCTCCGCGGGCGACCTGCCCGCCGGCCAGCACGTGGTGGTGGCCGCCATTGAAGGCGCCACAGCAGTGGTGTCAACGCCGCCACCGGCCACCCCCGCCCAGTCCTGACAGAGTCTTATCAATTGGGGAAAGAGGAGATGTATGGAAAACGCAGGAGGGACCGCCCTGGCCATTGTGCTGGTAGTCCTGATCATATTTGTGGTGATTGTCCTGGTCAGGTCGGTGCGGATCATTCCGCAGGCCCGGGCCGGCGTGGTGGAGCGGCTGGGTAAGTACCAGCGCACGCTCAATCCCGGCCTGACCATCCTGATCCCGTTTGTGGACCGGCTGCTGCCGCTGCTGGACCTGCGTGAACAGGTGGTTTCGTTCCCGCCGCAGCCCGTGATCACCGAGGACAACCTGGTGGTCTCCATCGACACGGTGGTCTACTTCCAGGTCACCGACGCCCGCGCCGCGACCTACGAGATCGCCAACTACATCCAGGCCGTGGAACAGCTCACCACCACCACCTTGCGCAACGTGGTGGGCGGGCTGAACCTCGAAGAGGCGCTCACCTCCCGGGACCAGATCAACGGCCAGCTCCGCGGCGTCCTCGACGAAGCGACCGGCCGCTGGGGCATCCGGGTGTCCCGGGTGGAGCTCAAGGCCATCGATCCGCCCCACTCCATCCAGGATTCGATGGAGAAGCAGATGCGCGCCGAGCGGGACCGCCGTGCGGCCATCCTCACGGCTGAGGGTACCAAGCAGTCCGCCATCCTTACGGCCGAAGGCCAGCGGCAGTCGTCCATCCTGAAGGCTGAGGGCGACGCGAAAGCGGCGATCCTCCGCGCCGACGGTGAAGCGCAAGCCATCCAGAAGGTCTTCGACGCCATCCATAAGGGCAACCCTGACCAGAAGCTGTTGGCGTACCAGTACCTGCAGACCCTGCCGAAACTTGCCGAAGGCACGTCGAACAAGCTGTGGATCATCCCCAGCGAACTCACTGAGGCACTGAAGGGAATCGGGGGCGCCCTGGGCGGCACCAACCCGGATCCCTCAGCGGACGGATTCGCCGCCACCCCGGCAGCGCCCGCCCAGCCCTGAACCACCGGGCTGATTGCCCGGGAGGGGATCCGCAGTAACCTGCGGGTCCCCTCCCCTGTTTTGTGCCTGCGCCGGTTGAACCGGTATACTCGGGTATTTGTCCGGCTGGAGCAATCCGCTGGAACAACACAGCTTCGCGATGCGTTGAATCCTATGATGCAGCACAGAGCACAAAGAAGTCCGGCGGTGCTTCGTTACTGCCGGCCAGCGCGGGTTTTCCTACCGCGTAACGACCAGAGGGAGAAATCATGAGCGATCGCAGCCTGCGGGGCATGCGCCTTGGCGCGCAGAGCATGGAGACCGAGTCCGGCGTCGAGCCGGCGCCGCGCCAGCGGGTCGAGTACCGCTGCGAAGACGGCGAGCAGGTTTTTGTCACCTTCTCCTCCGAAGCGGAAATTCCCCCGGTCTGGGTTTCGAAGACCGGCAAGGAAGCGCTCCTGGTGGACGGCGAACGCCCCGACACCAGCAACGACAAAGCTGTCCGCACGCACTGGGACATGCTGCTGGAACGCCGGTCCCTTCCCGAGCTGGAGCAGATTCTTGAGGACCGCCTGACCATCCTGCGGGAACGCCGCGGAGAGCGTCGCTCAGCCTAGCTGCCGCAACAGAAAAGGGGCCATCCC
>NZ_LFQH01000069.1:0-39926 GCF_001238605.1 Arthrobacter sp. ZBG10
GTTGTACCCGGATCGGTCGTACCGGGATCAGATCCCCCTGGAACTTCGGGTTCTCCGGTAGGGTCACTGGGGCCTGGGGCCGTGGGGGCTCCAGTCGCCGGAGGCAGTGTCGGAAGCACGATGTCCGTGGCGAAAGCTCCGCTGACCGGACCAGCCAGGAGGATTGCAGAGACAGACAGCCCCGCAATTGCCCGCCCGGCATTTCTTTTCACGCCACAAAGACCCATCGGATTTCCTTCCCCCCAAGTTCATCGATCCGCTGCCGGATGCAGCTGCGAAGACCTTGCATATTCGTGGCGCCAACGGCACCCAACCTCGTCAGTCTACTGGAAGGTGACTCCCAGCAGCATATGTTATGTCTTTGGGCCCGGCCGGAACCCGAAAACCAAACGTAATTCCCCGGCTAGGCTTAATCAATGCCTGCCCCCCGCCGAATCCCGTTTCCCCGCACCGCGACAGCCTTTCTGTGCGCCATGGCGGCGCTCCCCCTGGCAGCCTGTGCCCCGGCCGTCGACGTCGCAGCCGCCGGTGACGCCGCAAATCCGGCCTGCGCACCGATGATGGTCGCGCTTCCGGATGCGATCGGCGATTCCCGGCTGCGCCAGACGAACAGCCAGGCCACCGCGGCCTGGGGCGATCCGTCACAGGTGATCCTCCGCTGCGGGGTCAACGTGCCCGGCCCCACCACTGACCGCTGCGTCACTGTGAACGGCATCGACTGGGTGATCCGGGAAGGTGACCCGGTCTGGACCCTCACCACGTACGGCCGCGAACCGGCCACGGAGATCCTGATGGATCCGGACAAAATCAGTTCCGCCACCGTACTGGCGGATCTTTCCACCGCCGCCGGCAAGGTCCCGGCCCAGCGCAATTGCGTGGGCCAGGAGGAACTGCAGAATTTGCCAAAGAGCCAGTAGGCCCCGGGGGCGGTTAGCGGAGGCCCGTTTTCCGGTTCAGGGCCAGGTGGATCAATTCATCGATCAGGTCGGCGTAGTCCAGCCCGGACGCGGCCCACATCTGCGGGTACATGCTTTTTGGCGTAAAACCGGGCATGGTGTTGATTTCGTTGATGATCAGCTCGCCCTGGCCGGTGTAGAAGAAATCCACCCGGCTCAGGCCCTCGGCGCCCACCGAGTCGAACGCCGCTGCGGCGAGTTCCCGGACCCGGGCAATCGCCTCGGCGGGGATGTCCGCGGGACAGCTCAGCGCGGCCGCGTCATCCTCCACATATTTGGCGTTGAAGTCGTAGAACTCGTGCGTTCCGCCGGCCACGGAAATCTCGCCGGGCATGGAAGTCCGCGGCGCGTCAGTTCCCCGTCCTTCCAGCACGGCGCACTCGATCTCCCGGCCAACAATCCCGGCCTCTATGACGAGCTTGAGGTCATGCCGGCGGGCTTCGTCGACGGCGGCATCCAGGTCCGCCAGTGAATCGACTTTGGAGATCCCCATGGAAGACCCGGCGCGTGCCGGTTTGACGAAAACGGGGAAACCAAGGCGGTCCACCTGCTTGCGCACGGCTTCGGGATCGGTCAGCCACTGCCGGTCGGTGACGGCGATGTAGGGGCCCACCTGGAGCCCGGCGGCTTCGAAGACCACCTTCATGTAGTGCTTGTCCATGCCCACGGCGGAGGCCAGGACACCGGCGCCCACGTAGCGGGTGTCCGAGAGTTCCAGCATGCCCTGGATGGTGCCGTCCTCCCCGAAGGGTCCGTGCAGCAGCGGGAAGACCACGTCCACTGTTCCCAGTTCCCGGGGCACCTCGTTGGGTGAGGCAACGATCAGCTGGTGTTCGCCGCCGATTTCAGCGAGGGTCACCGTCTCCAGCGACGCAGCGACTTCGGGCAGGGACTCATCGGCCAGGGACCACTGCGCGGTATCCGTGGACGCCAGGACCCACTGCCCGGACTTGGCGATCCCGATGGGGATGACCTCGTATTTATCCTTGTTGATGGCGCCCAAAACGCCTGCCGCGGTGACGCAACTCACCGCGTGCTCACTGGACCGTCCGCCGAAGAGGACAGCAACCCGGGGTTTGGCCCGGCCCGCCGTTTCCCCTGCTGTCAGTTTGTCGTGGGACATGTCAGTAATCGCCTTCAGGTTTGAGTTCCCGGGACAGCAGCACCGGTCCCAGTTGGTCTACGGACAGCCTGCCCGCCAGGACAGCCACCACGGCGGCCGTGATGGGCATGTCAACGTTCAGTTTGGCGGCCAATTCGTGCACCGCCTGGCCGGATTTGATGCCTTCTGCGGTCTGGGTCATTTTCCGGCCCACCTCGTCAAGGGTCAGACCCTCGCCCAACAGCCGGCCGGCGGTGTGGTTCCGGGACAGCGGGGATGAGCAGGTGGCAACGAGGTCACCCAGGCCTGCCAATCCGGCCATGGTCTGCGCATCGCCGCCCAGCGCCAAGGCAAGGCGGGACGTTTCCGCCAGTCCACGGGTGATGACGGAGGCCTTGGTGTTGTCGCCCATCTGCTTTCCTTCGCAGATCCCTACGGCCAGGGCGATCACGTTCTTGACGATCCCGCCGATCTCCACCCCCACCACGTCAGCCGTGGTGTAGGGCCGGAAATACGGCGCCGTGCAGGTCCGGGCGATCCAGCCGGCCACAGCGGAGTCGGTGCAGGCCACCACGGAGGCTGTTGGCTCCTCCCGGGCAATTTCCATCGCCAGGTTGGGGCCGGATACCACGGCGATGCGTTCGGGTGGCAGGCCGAGTTCAGCGCCGATGACCTCGCTCATCCGGGCGTCGGTGCCGAGTTCGAGGCCTTTCATGAGGGAGACCACCACTGCATCGGGCCCGATCATGCCCGCCCACTCCCGCAGCTGGGGCCGCAGCGACTGCGCCGGGACGGCGAGGACCACAAGGTCCGCGTCCCGGAGGACCTCCCGGACGTCAACGGATGCCGTGATGGTCGCGGGCAATTCGACGTCCTTGAGGTACTGCGGGTTCCGGGACCGGGCGTTGATCTGGTCCACCACTTCGGGGCGCCGCCCCCAGATGCGGATGCTGCGCTCTTCCCCGGACGCCGCAGCGGCATCAGCGAGGATCTTGGCGAAGGTTGTTCCCCAGGAGCCGGCACCCAGGACCGCTACGGAGCGGGCAGAGCCGGCCATCACACGTTCAGGGGTCACGGATTTTCCGTTCCTGCGCCGGACGGATCCTGGCCCCGGTCCATGAACCTGCCGTGCCGGGCCTGCTGCTGTTTGGCGGGATCCCAGCGCTCCGCCGGAGGCTCTTCGTTCCGGAGGGTGGCGAGCAGTTCCGTGATGGCGTCCATGATCGCCTCGGTGGCGCCGGAGAGGGTGGCTTTGTCCAGCGGCCGTCCTTCGAAGGCACTCAGGTCGACGGGGTCGCCCACCAGGACACGAGAGTGTTTCCGGGGAAAGAGGTGGAAGCGTTTGCCGTAGCGGGGGAAAACTTCGTGGGCGCCCCAGTGGGCAATGGGCACCACGGGGATGCCGCCCTCAAGGGCGAGCCGGGCGGCCCCGGTGTGGCCCTTCATCGGCCACAGGTCGGGGTCACGGGTCAGGGTGCCTTCGGGGTAGATAACGATTGCCCCGCCCTCGGCGACAACTTCCTGGGCGACCTGCAGCGAGCGGTTCGCGCCCGCCGTCGAGCGTTCCACGGGAATCTGTTTGGTGGAATGCAGCAGCCAGCCCAGCGCCGGGACCTTGAAGAGCCCGGCCTTCGCGAGGAAGTGCGGCGCCCGCTTCCGGTTATAGAGCATATGCCCCACCACCAGCGGATCAATTTCCGTGCAGTGGTTGGGCGCGGCGATGAAGCCGCCCGCCGGCAGCTTCTCCGTCCCTTCCCATTTTTTGGCCATCATGACGTTCAGGAGGGGACGGACCACGCCGGCGATGAAAATGAATGTGGCTCTGCTGAGGGCCGGTTCCTTCACGGTGGCCCCGCTACTTGGTGGTGGTGATGTCGAAGTCGGCGCCCAGGCCGGCGAGCTTTTCGGTGAAACGCTCGTAGCCGCGGTTGATGATGTCGATGCCGGTGACACGCGAGGTGCCGGTGGCCGCCAGCGCCGCGATCAGGTGGCTGAAACCGCCACGGAGGTCCGGAACGTCGATATCTGTTCCTGTGAGCTGGGTGGGTCCGGAAATCACGGCGGAGTGCAGGAAGTTCCGCTGGCCGAAGCGGCAGGGCACGCTGCCCAGGCATTCGCGGTGCACCTGGATGCTGGCACCCATGCGGATCAGCGCATCGGTGAAGCCGAAGCGGTTTTCGTAAACGGTCTCATGCACAATCGAGACGCCTTCGGCCTGGGTCAGGGCCACCACCAGCGGCTGCTGCCAGTCGGTCATGAAGCCGGGGTGCACGTCGGTTTCCAGGACCAGCGGGTTCAGTTTTCCGCCCCGGTGGTAGAAACGGATGCCGTCCTCGCCGATGTCCATTCCGCCACCCACCTTGCGGTAGGTGTTCAGGAAGGTCATCATGTCCCGCTGCGATGCGCCTTCCACAAAAATGTCGCCGCGGGTGACCAGCGCCGCGGAAGCCCACGACGCCGATTCGTTGCGGTCCGAGAGTGCGCGGTGGTTGTAGCCGCCAAGGTCACGGACGCCCTCGATGCGGATGGTGCGGTCTGTCTGGACGCTGATGATGGCGCCCATTTTCTGCAGCACCGCGATGAGGTCGATGATTTCCGGCTCGGTGGCCGCACCGGAAAGCTCCGTGATGCCCTCCGCCCGGGTTGCGCTGAGCAGCACCTGCTCTGTGGCGCCGACGGAGGGGTACGGCAGGGAGATCTTGGCGCCGTGCAGGCCCTTGGGGGCGGAGATGTGGATGCCGCCGGGTCGCTTCTCCACGACGGCACCGAACTGGCGCAGGACGTCCAGGTGGTAGTCGATGGGCCGGTCGCCGATCTTGCAGCCGCCCAGGTCGGGAATGAAGGCCTCGCCGATCGCATGGATCAGGGGCCCGCAGAGCAGGATGGGAATCCTGGAGTCGCCGGCGTGGGCGTCAATGGCGGTGCTGGAAGCTGTCTTGGCAGCTTTGGGGTCCAGGGTCAGGTCGCCCGTCACCGGGTCCTTCGCGACCGTGACGCCGTGCAGCTGCAGGAGGGAGGTCACCACCTCCACGTCCTTGATCTCCGGTACGTTCCGCAATACGGAGGGTTCGTTTCCCAGCAGCGCAGCCACCATCGCTTTGGGGACCAGGTTCTTGGCCCCCCGGACGGTGACGCGGCCTGTAAGCGGGACGCCGCCGCGGATTGTCAGAACACTACTCATTTACCGGTTTCCTTACGATCACTCGCCCCCAAGTCCTTGCAAAGGCTCCCACCAAGCATAGGAGGTGGCTTTACCGAACCGAAATAAGCGGGGCCGAAAGCAGGGCGTGGCGGTAAACACCACGGCAACAAAAAAGGGGTGGCACCCGTCCTGGACTGCAGGACGGGAGCCACCCCGCTGTGAGGCGGGAGCTACTGTGACAGCCGCGCCGGAAGGGTTTTCGGCTTGAAGACCGGCCGGGTGGCTTCGTAGGCGGTGATGTCTTCCTCGTGCTGGAGGGTCAGGCCAATGTCGTCCAGGCCTTCCAGGAGGCGCCAGCGGGTGTAGTCGTCGATTTCGAAGGGCGCCACGATGTTGCCGCACACCACGGTCTTCGACTCGAGATCAACCGTGACCTGGGTTCCGGGGGCGTTCTCCAGTTCTTTCCAGATCAGCTCGATGTCATCCTGGGCAACCTCGGCGGCCAGGAGGCCCTGCTTGCCGGAGTTGCCGCGGAAGATGTCCGCGAAACGGGATGACAGGACGGCTTTGAAGCCGTAGTCCTTCAGGGCCCAGACGGCGTGCTCGCGGGAGGACCCGGTGCCGAAATCAGGGCCGGCCACCAGCACCGAGCCGGTGTTGTAGGGCTCCTGGTTCAGGATGAAGGCGGGGTCCTTGCGCCAGGCGGAGAACAGGGCGTCCTCGAACCCGGTACGGGTGATGCGTTTGAGGTACACCGCGGGGATGATCTGGTCCGTGTCAACGTTGCTCTGGCGCAGCGGGACGCCGGTGCCGGTGTGCTTGGTGAACTTTTCCATGGCGTGTCCTAGGCTGCGTCGATGCGGATGGCGGCGGATTCGGGGGCCGGCTCAAGGTCCGAGGGGGAGCTGAGCGTGCCGCGGACTGCGGTGGCTGCAGCGACCACCGGGGAGACGAGGTGGGTGCGCCCACCCTTGCCCTGCCGGCCTTCGAAGTTGCGGTTGGAGGTGGAAGCGCAGCGCTCCCCCACCTCGAGCTGGTCCGGGTTCATGCCCAGGCACATCGAGCAGCCGGCGAACCGCCACTCGGCACCGAAGTCGGTGAAGACCTTATCCAGGCCCTCGGCTTCGGCTTCGAGCCGGACCCGGGCCGAGCCGGGTACCACCAGCATCCGGATGTTCGGATCCTTGACCCGGCCGCGGACGATGTCCGCGGCCGCACGGAGGTCCTCCATGCGGGAGTTGGTGCAGGAGCCCAGGAAGACCGTGTCCACCCGGATGTCCTTCATCGGCGTGCCGGCGGTCAATCCCATGTACTGCAGTGCGCGTTCCGCGGCGGCCTTGGCGTTTTCGTCGCCGAAGTCCTCCGGGCGCGGCACGGACTGGGAGAGCGAGACGCCCTGGCCGGGGTTGGTGCCCCACGTAACAAACGGCTCCAGCGTGTCGGCGTCAAGGTCAACGCTGACGTCGAAGGTGGCATCGTCGTCGGTGCGCAGCGTGTTCCAGTATTCGACGGCGGCGTCCCAGTCCGCTCCTTCGGGAGCGTGCGGGCGGCCCTGCATGTAGGCGTAGGTGGTTTCGTCCGGAGCGACCATGCCTGCGCGGGCACCGGCCTCGATGGACATGTTGCAGATGGTCATCCGGGCGTCCATGGACAGCGCGCGGATGGCGGAGCCGCGGTACTCCAGGACGTAGCCCTGGCCGCCGCCGGTCCCGATCTTGGCGATCACGGCCAGGATAATGTCCTTGGCCGTGACGCCGGGACGCAGCGTGCCTTCAACGTTGATGGCCATGGTCTTGAACGGCTTCAGGGACAGCGTCTGGGTGGCCATCACGTGCTCCACCTCGGAGGTGCCGATGCCCATCGCCAGCGCACCGAAGGCGCCATGGGTGGAGGTGTGCGAGTCGCCGCACACTACGGTCATGCCCGGTTGGGTGAGGCCCAGCTGAGGGCCCACCACATGCACGATGCCCTGTTCGGCGTCGCCCAGGCTGTGCAGCCGGACCCCGAATTCCGCGCAGTTGTTGCGCAGCGTCTGGATCTGGGTGCGGCTGGTCAGGTCCGCGATAGGCTTGTCGATGTCCAGTGTGGGGGTGTTATGGTCCTCCGTGGCGATCGTCAGGTCCGGACGGCGCAGCGGCCGGCCCGCCAACCGGAGGCCCTCAAAAGCCTGCGGCGAGGTAACCTCATGCACCAGGTGAAGGTCGATGAAAAGAAGATCAGGCTGGGCGTTGGCTCCTTCGCCGTCCCCTTTACGCACCACATGTGCGTCCCAGACCTTCTCGGCCAATGTCTTTGCCATGGCCATCTCCCTTCACTGCTGTTTGGCTGAATAGCTCAACTGAATCAGTACGGCTCTGCAATCCGCCAGCCGAAAGATTTGCATCTCAGATAATGAGACGGCAATATCATTACATGGACAATTCTAGTGGAGTCGGCGTCATTGATAAAGCGGCCCATGTACTTGACGCGCTCGAGGCCGGCCCGACCACCTTGGCGCAGCTTGTGGCTGCCACGGGACTGGCCCGTCCCACGGTTCACCGCCTGGCCCTGGCCCTGGTGCACCACCGGCTGGTCAGCCGCGACATCCAGGGCCGGTTCGTGCTGGGCAGCCGCCTCGTGGAGCTCGCCTCCGCCGCCGGCGAAGACCGCCTGATCGCCTCTGCCGGCCCCGTCCTGATGCAGTTGCGCGATGCCACCGGCGAAAGTGCGCAGATTTTCCGGCGCCAGGGTGACTGGCGCGTCTGCGTGGCGTCCGCTGAACGGCCCATCGGCCTGCGCGACACCATTCCCGTGGGCACCCAGCTGTCCATGAAGGCCGGCTCAGCCGCGCAGGTCCTGCTCGCCTGGGAGGACCATGACCGCCTCCTTGAAGGCCTTCAGTCGGCCCGTTTCACGCCCACGGTCCTGGCGGGCGTCCGCCGGCGGGGCTGGGGGCAGAGCCTCGGCGAGCGCGAGCCCGGGGTCGCTTCCGTCTCGGCACCGGTGCGCGGCCCGTCCGGCCGGGTCATCGCGGCCGTCTCCATTTCGGGCCCGATCGAACGGCTCACGCGTCAGCCCGGCAGGTTGCACGCCGAAGTGGTTTGCAACGCAGCCCGGGTGCTGACCGAGGCACTGCGCAAAAACAACGACTGAGCCCTCCCCCGCGGGCGCGCCGGGCCGCTAGGCTTTCGGGCATGGGCAGCTACGCAGTTTTTCTCCGCGGCATCAATGTAGGCGGGATCAACATCAAGATGGCGGACCTCCGCAAAGCCCTGGTGGAGCGCGGCTATCCAGACGTGCGGACGCTCCTGGCCAGCGGCAACGTGGTGCTTTCCAGCACCTCGGCCGCAGCGGACGTCAAAAAAGACATCGAGGAATGCCTGCGGAAGGCCTTCGGCTATGACGCCTGGGTGGTGGTCCTGGCGGCCGGCAGGGTTGCCCAGCTGGTGGCCGCGTGCCCTTACCCCGAGGACGACAAGTCCACCCACACGTACGTGACCGTGTCGTCGGAGCCGGCGGCACTGGACGACCTGATGGCGGCAGCTGCAGACCTGCCTGAATCCAGCCGGCAACGCCTTGCCCCTGAGGCCGTTGCGTGGCTGGCTCCTGCGGGCGGGACCCTGGACAGCCCGTTCAGCAAACTCACCGCCAAACCAAAATTCAAATCGGCCACCACCACCCGGAACCTGCGCACCCTCATCAAGGTGCGTGACGCCGTCGCGGTGTTACAGGCCGCAGCGCAGTAGCCTGCGCCCGGGCCGTAAACGCGCGGCCGGCTCTGGCTCCCCTACCTGGCTGAGGCCTTCTTGAGGGCCACAGCGAAGGCTGCGGACCGATCCACCGCCCGCTCCACCGGGCCCACCACCTGCTCCTGGGCCACGGCAGCCACCGCCATATGGAGGCGACGCCGGGCCGTGGCCGCCCGCGCGGCTGCTGCGCCGGCCGCGAGGAACCTCCCGGCGAGGGCCAGGAGAATCCCCAGGACCACACCCAACCCGATCAACACCGTGGGGACGGGCCAGCCTTCCACCCGGGGAACCTCCGGCACGGGCAGTTGCAGGTAGCCCAGGCCGGCCAGGACCGCCAACCAGCCAAGTCCCGCCGCGGCCGTGAGCAGTGCCAGCCATTGCACCACATTGAACACTCCCCACCACCAGGACCTCTTGTTGGCAGCGAGGTCTGTTCCCGCAATGGCTTGGTCCAGCGCGTCAGGCAACCGGTCGCGTGCCTCCCGGGCCGCAGCCCGAATGGCCGCGCGCCACGGACCCGGAGCCCCCGCGCCGGCGGCATCAGCAAATGCGCGGACCGCAGCGTCAGTGCGTGCCTGTTCCGGAGCTCCGGCCGGGGGCAGCGACGTCCGGTTCACTTCGGCAGGGGCGCTGCTGCGCAGGTTGAGCCGGCGCAACGGGTCAGGCCGGAACCTCGCCAGCCAACGGGTGACAGGCCAGCCGGTCCTGCGGGTTGCCTCCAACCGGTAGGAGCGGGCCACAGCGCGCACCACCACCGGGACGTTCGCCGCGGCGGCCAGTTCCGCCGCCAGCTGCTTCCTGGACGCCGGCTGCACTCCAGCGGCCCTGCCGGATCCGGACACGGCAGCCAGCTCCTCTGCCGCCCTGGCCACATCCGCAGCCAGCCGCTGTCCTTGTGCTCTGCGTTGCACGGCAGCGGTGCGGATGGCCGTCCGCACCGCGTCAACGCCTTGTCCGGTCACCGCGGATGCAGCCAGCACCCGCACCGCGCCCAGTCCTTCACCGGAGAGGATGCCACGGAGTGATTCGAGGACCGGTGCCACATCGGGCGACGGCAATCGGTCCACCTGGTTCAGCACCACCAGGGTCACGGCGCCGTGGGCTGCCAGCGGTGCGAGGAAGCCCTGGTGCACTGCTGCATCGGCGTATTTCTGCGGGTCCAGGACCCAGACCAGCACATCCACCAAGCCAACCATCCGTTGAACAACGGCGCGGTTGGCTTCCCTGGTCGAGTCGAAGTCGGGCAGGTCCAGCAGGATCAGCCCGGTGGACTCGTCCGCGAAGCCTTCCACGGGATCTGCCCGGTGCCGCTGGCCCACATCGAGCCAGTCGAGGATCGGTCCGCTGCCGTCCGCACCCCAGACGCCTGCCAGTGGTTCCGATGTGGTGGGACGGCGGGCGGCCGTCATCGCGATGTCTGCGTCACTGACGGCATTGAACAGCGAGGATTTCCCGCTGCCCGTGGCGCCGAAAAAACCCACCACCGTATGGTCGGCGGACAGCGAGCGGCGTGAGCTGGCACGCGCCAGGACCTCCAGCACTGCCTGCAGCGGCGGCTCGGGAAGGACGCCGGCCGCCGCGTCAACGGCGTCGTGCAGCGCCTGCAGCCTGCGGTCCAGGCTTGAGAACTCCCTGGCCCCGCTATGGCGGCTCACGCCTGCTCCGCGAGCCGGAGCAGGTCCCGGGACTGCGCAGCAAGGGCCTGCGTGGCGGCGTCCCCGGTTTGGGGCAGCAGGCTGAGGAATGTCTGCTGCTCGTCCGCCAGGAGCCGCACGCAGCGGGCGGCGAGGTCCTCCCGTGCCTTCTCCGCCATCCGGCGCACGGCATCCTCACCAAACACGGCTTCAAGCAGCCGCTGGCCCACCACGGCCGTCCCGCCGGCTACCCCCACCTCGAGTCCGGTGAGCCCGGCGGTCATGGAAAAAACCACAATCATCAACGCGGCGCCGAGCCCATTGATGCCGAAGGAAAGCCACCGCGCCTGTGTCCGCTTCCCCTGGCCCTCAGTCCGGATGAGCTCCATCAGGGCTTCCTGCCAGGCCCGGATTTCGGCCGAAGCGCGGGCACCGAAGCCGGGCGAGGTGGTGGACAGGTCCGCGGCCCCGAGGAGGTGGCGGCCGGCAGGGTCGGAGCGCCACCACTGGTCTGCCTCCTCGGCGGCCTTCGCTGCCTGGTCGGTGATGACAGCAAGCAGGCCGGTTTCGATGGCAGCTTCCACTCTGACCGCGGGCTCCGGTTCGCCCCGGAAAAACGCACCCATGCGGTCCCGGAAGCGGCCCACATTCTGTTCCAGGGTGCGGAAGAACTCGCCGGTGCCCACAAAGTCCTGCCACCGGGCCAGCACCTCGCCCCGAAGCAGCGCGCCGTCCCTGCTCGCCTCGAGGATCCGGGCCGCGGCATTGCTGTAGGCAGCCTCAGCACCGTCCGCCAGCCGTGCCGCGGCGTCCCGCTGTTCGTCCGACGCCTGGGCGACAACGGAAATCCGGGCCGCCAGCGCCCGGACTGCGCCGTTAAGGGTGCGCCGGGCAACCCCGGCCCGGCCGGCGGCATCGGCAGCCAGTTCTTCCAGCCACGTCCGCAACGGCCCGACCATCCCGACGGGGAGCATGCCCCGGACGTCAGGGCTGGTCTCGGGGATCACAAAAAGCCGGGCGGCGCCGAGGCCTTCCCGGTCCAGGAGGGAACGCAGGTCCGCGCTCACTTCGTCTTCGGCGCCGGGCGGAACACGGTCCAGCACCACTGCCACCATAATGTCCCGCGACGCGGCATTCAGGAGCAGCTGCCAAGGCACGGCATCGGCGTACCGGTTCGCCGTGGTGACAAAGATCCACAGATCGGCGGCCGCCAGCAGCTGGCCCGCCAGGGCACGGTTCCCGTCGGCGATGGAGTCCACGTCCGGGGCGTCGAGGAGGGCGATCCCTTGGGGGACCGCGGGGTCAGCCAGGAGCTCCAGGGCGGGCGCGGTAGCCGGGCTGCCCGGATCCGGTGGCCCCGGTGTGTCCGCCAGCGGGCCCCTGATCCGGCCCAGGCCCGGCAGCACCCGTTGGCCGTCAAACCAGCGCCCTTCCGAGGGGTGGTGCAGAAGGACGGGCTGGCGGGTGGTTGGCCGGATGGCACCGGAGCGGGTGACGGGATGGCCCACCAAGGCATTGACCAGCGTGGATTTGCCGGCGCCGGTTGATCCGCCGACGACGGCCAGCAACGGCGCCTCCAGGCTGCGGTAGCGGGGAAGGATGTAGTCATCAAGCTGGGCGACGGCATTGGCGGCATCCCGGCGGGCCTGGCCGGCGGCGGGCAATTCGAGTGGCAGGGTCACCGCGGCAAGGCCACTGCGGACGGCTTCAAGCAATTGCACCGCGGCGGAATCGTGCGGTCCCTGCGCTGGGACCGTGGTGTGCGGCTCGTTCCGGGTGGTCACAGGACCATCATGCCAGTTTGGTTAAGCAAAAATGGTCCCGGGCGGATGCCCGGGACCATTTAATGTGTGACCCCAGCGGGATTCGAACCCGCGTTACCGCCGTGAGAGGGCAGCGTACTAGGCCGCTATACGATGGGGCCAAGTACTTCCGTCCCGCATTCCTGCCGGACAAGCTCAGTGATTATTTCATACACTTTGCTTCCGTTTCAAATCGGCGGACCGGATGAAACGTTCTGGGTGAACAGCTTTTCAGCCTTCCAAACAGAGCTGGGATACCAGGACTCGAACCTAGAATGACGGTACCAGAAACCGTAGTGTTGCCAATTACACCATATCCCAATGATACTTTGGGGCCGGAATTCCGGGCTTTCGCCCCGCTCCGTGCGCCTCAGCACGAGAAATTACTCTACCCGAGTCTCGCGGCTCGCACAAATCGGCGAGCTGCCGTGTCCTGGGCCGCCTTCAGGGCAGGAAGGTCCCGGACAGGAAAGGTCCGTCAGCTGCGGATGACGGACCTTTCCTGATGGCAGGCACCCAGCGGTCAGGGAACCAGTTCGGACAGGGACTGGACCACGGGACCGCTGTAGCCCGCGCCGGGCTCCCCTGTCCTGTTGAGCCAAACGCCCAGCAGGCCTGCCGCCGTCGAGCCTTCCGCGTCCAGGAGCAGGTTGTCGCCCACGTAGAGGGTCCCGCCTGGCTCCGTGCCGAGGAGCCGGACACCCTCGAGGTAGATGGCAGGATCGGGTTTCACAACGCCCAGCGTGTCTGTGCCCACCAGCGTGCCAACGCGGGACAGCCCGGCGCTGTCCAGCTTGGCCCGCTGGTAGTCGTGGACGTTGTTGCTGACCGCACCGTAGGGAATCCCGGCGGCGTCCAGGGCGTCCAGGAGCGGCAGCACATCCGGAAACGGTTTGACGTAGGTCGGCTGTTTATCGGCGTAGGCCATCAGCCAGCGGTGGGATTCGACCTCATCCACCAGGTCCACCCCGAAGTGGCCCAGGGCCGCGCGTCCCCGCAGCAGCCGCTGTTCGTTGAACGTCAGCTCCCCGGCGAGGTAGGAATCGTAGTAGTGGGTGCTTTCGTGGGTAAAGATCCGGCCGAAGCGGTCCCAGCCGGCCTGGTCAAGGCCCGGCAGGAGGTGCTCGCTGACTTCGCGCAACGCGGTGGTCATGGCGTACCCCAGATCCACCAGGGTGTCGTCGATGTCAAAGAGGATGCCCGTGACGCGCCCGAACGGCGTCGCCAGGGCCCGGCCCTGCCCGGTGCCTGTGCCCGGCATCAGCCGCCGAACATCCGGAGCCGGCGGAGCGAGGATTCCTTGCCCAGGATCACCATGGATTCAAACAGGGGCGGGGAGATCCGGCGGCCGGAAACAGCAGTGCGGACGGGGCCGAACGCCAGGCGGGGCTTGATGCCCATGCCTTCGACCAGGGCTTCCTTCAAGGCTGCCTGGATGCTCTCCGGTGTCCAGTCCTGGACCGGCTCGAGGGCGGCAATGGCGGCAGCAAGGACCTCCGCCAGGTTTTCGGGCAGCCCCTTGCGGGCATCGTCCGCAACGTCGATGGCGTCGTCGGCCTTGAACAGGAAGGCCAGCATCTCCGGCGCCTCGCCCAGGAGGGTGATGCGTTCCTGCACCAGCGGTGCGGCCTCCGTCAGGATCTGTTCCTCGCGGTCCGTGAGGATCTCCCCCACCAGGCCGGCGGTGCGGAGGTAGGGAACCAGCCGTTCACGGAACACCTCGGGCGGCAGCAGGCGGACATGGGTGCCGTTGATGGCTTCGGCCTTTTTCAGGTCGAACCGGGCGGGGTTGCCCAAAACATCGTGGATGTCGAAGTTCTCCACCAGCTGCTCCACCGTAAAGATGTCCTCGTCCGCGCTCAGCGACCAGCCCAGCAGGGACAGGTAGTTCAGCAGGCCCTCGGGGATGAAGCCCCGTTCGCGGTGCAGGAAGAGGCTGGACTCGGGATCGCGCTTGGAGAGCTTCTTGTTGCCCTGGCCCATAACGTACGGCAGGTGGCCGAACTCCGGCATGTATTTGGCCACACCCACCGCGTACAGCGCGCGGTACAGCGCGATCTGGCGGGGTGTGGAGCTGAGCAGGTCCTCGCCCCGCAGGACGTGGGTGATCCCCATCAGGGCGTCGTCCACCGGGTTGACCAGGGTGTAGAGCGGTGCGCCGTTGGCACGGACCACGGCGAAGTCGGGCACTGATCCTGCGCGGAAGGTGATCTCGCCGCGGACCAGGTCGTTGAAGGTCAGGTCCTCGTCCGGCATCCGCAAACGGAGCACAGCCTCCCGGCCCTGGGACTTGAAGTCAGCCACCTGTTCCGCGGTGAGGGAACGGTCAAAGCCGTCGTAGCCAAGCTTCGGGTCCCGGCCCGCGGCGCGGTGGCGGGCTTCGATCTCGTCCGGGGTGGAGAAGGATTCATAGATGAAGCCCCCCTCCCGCAGCCGGGCGATGACGTCCTGGTAGATGTCGCTGCGCTGGGACTGGCGGTAGGGTTCGTGCGGTCCGCCCACCTCGACGCCCTCGTCCCAGTCGATGCCGAGCCACTTCAGCGCGTCAAGAAGCTGGTGGTAGCTTTCCTCGCTGTCCCGGGCGGAGTCGGTGTCCTCGATCCGGAACACCATGGTGCCCTTGGTGTGGCGTGCGTACGCCCAGTTGAAAAGGGCGGTCCGGATGAGGCCCACATGCGGGGTACCCGTGGGTGACGGGCAGAAACGGACCCGGACGGGGGTATCCGCGGTGACGGACGGGATGGAGGCAGCATTTGACGCGGGAGCAGTAGTCATAGTGGCTTCAACTTTACCGCCTGCCACCAGCCCCGCTACGAACCGGCCCCGCGTCTCAGCCCCGGCTGCCGCCTGGCCGGGACCGGCGCCGCAGCACGCGCACCAGATAGTAGCCGGCCAGCAGCACGCCGAGGCCAAGGAAGACCAGCACCAGCCAGACCGGGCCGCCCAGCCAGTGCACGGCGCGCCCGGCCATGGCGAAGGTGCCCACACAGGCCACGGCGTACGTCAGGAAGGACCGGACGGTGCGGGGGCCGGTCAGCAGCCGGCGGGTGGCCTCCCACTGGCCGGCGTCGGCCGGTACCCTGCGCAACGCTCCCCCGGGCCGGCCTTAGCGGCGGACGATCGGGTTGGACAGCCGGCCGATGCCTTCGATTTCCACCTCGAAGCGGTCCCCGGCCGTGACGAGACCCACACCGGCGGGGGTGCCGGTCATGATCACGTCGCCGGGAAGGAGGGTGAACGCCCGGGACACCACAGAGACGAGTTCGCGGACGCCGCGGATCATTTGGCTGGTGTTGCCGTCCTGGCGCAGTTCACCGTTCAGGCGGCCCTGGATCTGCAGGTCCTCGGTGTCCAGTTCGGTTTCGATCCACGGCCCCAGCGGGGCAGAGGTATCAAAGCCCTTGGCGCGGGCCCACTGAAGGTCGGTTTTCTGCACGTCCCGGGCCGTGAGGTCGTTGCCGCAGGTGTAGCCGAAGATCACGTCGTCAACCCGCTCCTCGGGGACGTCCTTGCAGATCCGGCCGATCACCACGCAGAGTTCGGCTTCAAACGAGATTTCCTCGGAGAATTCCGGCAGCACCACGGGATCGTTGGGACCCACCACGGCGGTGTTGGGCTTCAGGAACAGCAGGGGCTGTGCCGGCACTTCGTTGCCCAGTTCCTCGGCGTGGGCGACATAGTTCCGGCCAACGCCGATGACTTTGCTGCGCGGGATGATCGGGGCCAGCAGCCGGACGTCCTCCAGCTTGTGGCGGACGCCGGTGCGCTCCACCCCATTGAAGAAGGGGTCACCCTGGATGACAGTGACTTCCTCACTGCCGGCATCACCTTCAACAACGCCGTAGAGGGGATCGGAATCAACAACAAACCTGGCAATACGCATGGTCCCTAGCCTACCGTCCCGGCCGCGCCACTCCGCCGGCTACTGTCCGCCGCCACCTTCGCGGAGGTAGTGGAGCTGGGCAGCGACGGACAGTTCCGCCGCCCGCCGGACGGAACGGTCGACGTCGGCATAAACAGCGTCCGCCACCGCACCGGCGGTGGCGTCCCGGCCCAGCCGCTGCAGCGCGGCGCGGACCTGCACCAACCTGCCCTGCCGGTGCTCCCGGTAGGCAGCGGCCGCCGCCGCCACCGACGGCAGAACCGGACCATGCGCGGGCAGCACCGTCGCCGGACCAAGCTCCGCGAGCCGGTCCAGGCTGGCCAGGTAATCCCCGAGCGTGCCGTCCGGGAAGTCCAGCATGGTGGTGCCACGGCCCAGGAGGGTGTCGCCGGTCAACACCGAACCGGTCCCGGCCTGGTCCGCCGGCAGGTGGAAGCAGACCGAATCCGAGGTATGGCCGGGCGTGGCAAGGACGGTGATGTCCACACCGGCGGCCAGGATCACCTCATTGTCCCGGAGCGGCGGCCCGCCGTGGCAGTGTTCCGGGAGGGCGGCCCGCACCGGTGCGCCGGTGAGTTCCTGCAGGCGGCGCGAACCCTCGGTGTGGTCAGCGTGCCGGTGGGTCACCAGGATCAGCACCACCCGCCGTTGCCCGGCCAGGGCCTGCAGGTGGCCTTCGTCCGACGGGCCGGGATCCACCACCACCACGTCCGGAGAGCCCGGCCGCCGGACCAGATAGGAGTTGGTTCCGTCCAGGGACATGGGCCCGGGGTTCGGGGCCAGGATGGACTGTGTCAGCGGGGAGGTGCGCTGCGGGGCGGGTCCGGAAGCGTGTGTCACCACACCATCCTTGCACCGGCCGGGCATGCCGGCCGTCGTCGCCGCCGGAATAGAACCGGGAGCGGCAGCCGTTGACCACGGGTGAAGACCACTTGCAGTCAACCAGGAAGCCGGAAAAGACACCATGAGCAGCACCACCACCCTTGCAGGCATTCTCTCCGAAGCGAATGCGGCCGGCCACGACCACGCAGCGACCGAAAAGAACAACGGACTCCAGCACATCCACAACCACGCCACCGGGAGCATCGTGTGGTTCCCCACCTGGAAGAAGTTCCGTGAGACCTCGGACTGGACCGACGCGGTGCAGGCCGCGGCAGCGGAGCTGAAGGCATCCTCCGCACCCTTGGAGGAAGCTGCGGCCGCCCTGCTTGCCTCCGACCTTGAAGCCCTGCTGGCGCGGGCTGCTGAATCGGCCGACGCCAACGTCTTCGTCCAGGAAAACCTGACCCCGCACCTTACCCGGACCTGGGCCGTAGGGGACGCAGCAGCGCAGGCCGCCGGGACGGACCTTCCCAACGGCGGCACCACACCGGCCGTTTTTGCCGCCTACCCGTACGATGCCTATGCCCAGGACGGCGGCGCTTTCGCCACAGCCCTCTGGAACGATGTCATTGACGCCCGCCGGGACCATGCACTGGCTGAGGAAGCCGCGCGGAAGGCACTCAAGCCGGTGTCCCGCAAAGCCCTGAAGAACGCAGCCCGCAAGGCCGCACGGCGCTAACGGGCCGCCGTCGGGCGTGAAACACCCGGGAACAGAAGCAGCGCCCGCCGGGCCAAGACCCGACGGGCGCTGCTGCGCTGTGTGAACCGGTTACGCCAGGCGGGTGAGCCAGCCGTGCGTGTCCGGGACGGCGCCGGTCTGGATGCCCAGCAGCTGGGTCCTGATGGCCATGGTGGTTTCACCGGCTGTGGCGTCCTCGGAACCGATGAATTCCGTGGCGTCGCGGAGCACACCGATAGGGGTGATCACGGCCGCTGTTCCGCACGCAAACACTTCGGCGATCTCGCCGGAGGCCACGCCGTCGCGCCATTCGTCCAGGGTGATCTTGCGTTCGCTGACCTCGCGGCCCATGTCCTTGGCCACCTGGATGACGGACATCCTGGTGATGCCTTCGAGGATGGTGCCGGTGAGCGCGGGAGTGACCAGCGAGCCGTCCTTCATCACAAAGAACACGTTCATGCCGCCGAGTTCTTCAACGGCATTGTCGTTGGCCTGGTCCAGGAACAGCACCTGCTTGCAACCGTTGGCTTCCGCCTCCTGCTGGGCAATGAGCGACGCGGCGTAGTTGCCGCCGCACTTGGCTGCACCGGTGCCGCCGCGGCCTGCGCGGGCGTATTCGCGGGAGATCCAGATGGAAACGGGCTTCAATTCGCCGCCGAAGTAGTTGCCGGCCGGCGACGCGATGACCCGGAAAGAAACTTCGCGGGCTGCCCGGACGCCCAGGAATGCCTCTGTGGCGATCATGAACGGCCGCAGGTAAAGGGCTTCGCCGTCGCCGCCGGGAACCCACTCACGGTCCGCGGACACCAGTTCCCGGATGGCACCCAGGAAGTATTCTGCGGGCAGTTCGGGCAAGGCCAGCCGGCGGGCCGAGTTGTTCAGCCGCGCGGCATTGGCTTCAGGCCGGAACGTCCACACGGAACCGTCCGCGTGGCGGTAGGCCTTGAGGCCCTCAAAAATCTCCTGGCCGTAGTGCAGCACCGCCGCTGACGGGTCCAGGCTGATGGGCCCATAGGCCTCAACCCGTGCACTGTGCCAGCCGCCGTTGCCGCTTTCGTCCACGCTGTAGTCGACGACGGCGGTGTGGTCGGTGAAGTAGTTGCCAAATCCCGGGTTGGCCAGGATGGCAGCACGCTCTTGCGCAGACTTCGGGTTGGCCGAGGGCTGCTGGCTGAATTCGACGCCATGGGCAGTCTGAGTCATGGTTCCTCCACGATCGGCCGCCCTCTGTTCAGCACTGGACGTCGGGCGGCATTTGGTGATTCGGATCAAGCTTACGCCCGAAGACGAACGCTCCGGAGCGGCTTCAGAGCCCGGCAGCGATGGCGTCGCCCACGGCGCTGGTGGAGCGCGCGGCACCGTCCCGGCGTTCGACGTCGGCAACCACCGCCGCCTCGATCCTGCGGGCCGCCGCGGTGAAGCCGAGGTGGTCCAGCAGGAGGGCTGCGGAGAGGATGGCGGCGGTGGGGTCGGCCTTGCCCTGGCCGGCGATGTCCGGAGCCGAGCCGTGGACGGGTTCGAACATGGAAGGCGCCGTCCGGTCCATGTTGATGTTTCCGGAGGCGGCCAGGCCGATGCCGCCGGTGATGGCCGCGGCAAGGTCGGTGAGAATGTCGCCGAAGAGGTTGTCGGTGACAATGACGTCGAAGCGGGACGGGTCCGTGACCATAAAGATCGTGGCGGCGTCCACGTGCAGGTAGTCGTGGGTGACCTCCGGGAATTCCTGCGCCACGGCCTCCACCGTGCGCTTCCAGAGGTGCCCGGCGAAGACCAGCACGTTGTGCTTGTGGACCAGGGTGAGGTGCTTGCGGTCGCGTTCGCTGGCCCGGCGGAACGCGTCCCGGACCACGCGTTCCACGCCGTGCGCCGTGTTCAGGGACACCTCGGTGGCCACTTCATGGATGGTTCCGGTGCGCAGGCTGCCGCCGTTGCCCACATACGGCCCCTCGGTGCCTTCGCGGACCACGATGAAGTCGATGACTCCGGGGTTGGCCAGCGGGCTGCCCACGGTCCCGTACAGGCGGGACGGGCGCAGGTTGACGTAGTGGTCCAGGCTGAACCGCAGCTTCAGCAGCATCTCGCGTTCGATGATCCCGGACGGAATCCGGGTGTCACCGGGTGCCGCGCCCACAGCGCCGAACAGGATGGCGTCCCGGGTCCGGAGATCGGCCAGGACCTCATCCGGGAGGGTTTCCCCGGTGGCCAGCCAGTGCTCGGCACCGAGCTTGTATTCGGTCTGCTTGAGCTCCACACCTTCGGCCGCAACGGCCTTCTCCAGGACTTTGAGGGCCTCGGCAATGACCTCGGGGCCAATGCCGTCGCCGGGAATAACTGCCAGATCAATGGAGGATGCGCTCATGGTTTCAGGGTAGCCAAGTCATCCATATGGTGGTCAAGCCGTCTCATTATCCGAACACCCGGCGATATCCACCCAGGGCATGAGGCGGCACTGTCCGGCGGGCGCATAGAGTTCCATGGTGGACAGACGGCACAGCATGTACAACTGGCTCCGGGACAATACCTTCAAGGTGGACCTCGTGCTGATGCTCGGCATCCTCCTGTTCTGCGGGCCGGTGTACCTCCTGGCGGACCGGCCGGACCACTTCATCCTTTCCACGGCCATGGTGGTGCCGCTGGCCTGGCGGCGCAGCCATCCGGTCCGCGCAGCATCGGTGATTGTCCTGGCCTGCCTGGTCCAGTGGTCCCTGGGCCTGGAGCCGCTGGCCGGACTCGTGGCCGTCCCCGTCATCATCTATGCCGTGGCAGCCTATGGGCCTGCCTGGGCCAGCCGCACCGTCCTGATCCTGGGGCTGGTGGGCGGCGTGATGCTGACCAGCCGGAACTTCAGCGGCACCGCCGAAACGGGGGTGCTGGGCCTGACCATCAGCGCCGTCTATGCCGTCCTGATCTGGATGCTGGTCCTCTTCAGCTGGACCCTGGGCGACCTCACCCGGGTCCGCAGGCTGCAGCTCCAAACCCTCTCGGACCGGGCCCGGCGGCTGGAAACCGAGCAACAGCAGGAACGGTCACTGGCTGCCGCTGATGAGCGGGCCCACATCGCCCGGGAAATGCACGACATTGTGGCCCATTCGCTGTCGGTGATCATCACGCAGGCGGACGGTGCCCGGTATGCTTCGGCCGCGGATCCGGCCATCGCCACCGAAACCCTGGCAACCGTTGCGGCCACGGCCCGCGGCTCCCTCGCGGAGATGCGCCGGCTGCTGGGGGTGCTGCGCCAGGAGGATGGCGCCTCCACCCGGCCCCTGCCAGGACTCGCGGACCTCGATGACCTTTTCCTCGGCTTCCGCGCCACCGGGATGCGGCTGGAGTCCGGCCAGGACGGCACTCCGCGGCGCACCCTGCCGCCCGGGGCCGAACTCACCGCCTACCGGGCGCTGCAGGAAGCGCTGACCAACGTCCTCAAGCACGCCGGGCCGCAGGCCGGCGCCAGGGTGCTGCTCAGCTGGCAGTCCCGGGGCCTGCAGCTGGACGTGCACGACGACGGCCGGGGCGCCGCTGCCGATCCCACCGACGGCGCGGGCAACGGCCTGCGGGGAATGCGGGAGCGGATCAGCCTTTACGATGGTTCGTTGACGGCCGGCCCGGCCGCCGGCGGAGGCTTCCACGTCTCCGCGTTCCTGCCCTACACGGAAGCCTGAGCGATGACCGACCCCCTGGAAGCCCCGCCGGCCGGCACCATCAAGGTGGCCCTGGTGGATGACCAGCGGCTGGTCCGCTCCGGCTTCGGCATGCTGATCAACTCCCAGCCCGACCTGGAAGTGGTGGCCGAAGCGGGCAACGGCATCGAAGCGCTGCAGGCGCTCTCCGCGGTCTCCGCGGACGTGGTGCTGATGGACGTGCGGATGCCCGGCATGGACGGCATCGAAGCCACCCGCCAGCTGATGGAACGCGCCCTGGCCGCACCCGCCGGGTCCCGGCGGGCCAACATCCGGATCGTCATGCTGACCACGTTTGACCTCGATGAATACGCGCTGGCCGCCATCCAGGCCGGCGCCAGCGGTTTCCTCCTCAAGGACGCTCCGCCGGAGGAACTGCTGGAAGCCATCCGAACGGTGCACCGGGGCGACGCGGTGATTGCCCCCTCCACCACCCGGCGGCTCCTGGAACACGTTGCCCCGCTGCTCCGCGCCCAGGCACCGGCGCAGCCGGAACACGACGCCGCGGTGGCCCGGCTGACCGCCCGCGAGCGGGAGGTCTTTGAACTGATCGCCCAGGGGCAGTCCAACCCTGAAATCGCTGTGGGCCTGTTTGTCTCCGAGGCAACCGTCAAAACCCATGTGGGACACATCCTGGCCAAGCTGGGCGCCCGGGACCGGGTCCAGGCCGTGGTCATCGCGTACGAAACGGGAATCGTGGTCCCCGGAAACTAGGCCGCGGTCCGGCGCGGCACCTGGCAGCGATCCGTGGCAACGGCACCTGGCAGCGACGTGGGTGGACAGGCCCGGGCCGGGCGTCCGCCCACGGTATGAGGGACCGGCCGTAAAGGACCAGCCCGTCGGCCGATCCCGGATCCGGCGCCGGCCCATAGCGTGGAACCATGACAACTTCCCTGCATGACCATCACTCCCCCGCCAGCGGCAACCCGGCCGCCGGCCCGGCCGTCCAGGCCATCTCCCTGGCCAAGACCTACGGCCGCGGCGACACCCGCGTCAGCGCCCTGCGGGATGTCAGCGTCAGCTTCGAGGCCGGCCGCTTTACCGCCATCATGGGACCCTCCGGTTCCGGTAAGTCCACCCTGATGCACTGCCTGGCCGGCCTGGACTCAGCTGACGCCGGGCAGATCCTGGTGGCCGGGACGGACATCACGGCGCTCAACGACAAGCAGCTCACCGCCCTCCGGCGGGACCGGATCGGCTTCGTCTTCCAGGCCTTCAACCTGGTGCCCACGCTGACGGCCGAACAAAACATCACCCTTCCGCTGGCCCTGGCCAACGCCGCAACCGACAAGGAATGGTTCGACTATGTGGTGGCCACGCTCGGGCTCAAGGACCGGCTGCGCCACCGCCCGCACGAACTCTCGGGCGGCCAGCAGCAGCGGGTGGCGGTGGCCCGCGCCCTCCTGACCCGCCCGGACGTGATTTTCGGCGATGAACCCACCGGCAACCTGGATTCGACGGCGGGCGGCGAGGTCCTGGCCCTGCTGCGCCGCAGCAGCCAGGAGATGGGCCAGACCATCATCATGGTGACCCATGATCCCGTGGCGGCCAGCTACGCGGACCGCGTGGTCCTCATGAGTGACGGCAACCTGGTGGGCGAGATCCACGAGCCCACCGCCGACTCCGTCCTGGCAGCCCTCGGCAAGCTGGGGGCATAGCCGTGCTGCAGGTAGCCCTCTCGCAGTTCCGGACCCACAGCAGGCGCTTCATCGCCGTGGGGCTGGCGGTCATGCTGGCCGTCGCCTTCCTCGCCACCACGCTCATGGTGGGCGCCAGCACCCAGGCCTCGCTCGGCGCCAGCCTCGGTGAGTCCTACAACAAGGCCGATCTGATCGCCACCCCCGGTCCCGGCAACGGCTCCGGCCCGTCGGGGTTCAGCCAGGCCGCGGTTGACGCCGTGGCTGCGGATCCGGCCGTCAGCGCCGTCTACGCCCAGCAGACTGCGTACGCCTACATCGGCGTCAACGGCCAGGAAATCTTCGGCAAGGTCCGCAACCTGGCCCCCGCAGCCCTGGAACCGGCTTCCCTGGAATCCGGTTCCCTCCCGGCCGCTGCCAACCAGGTGGCCGTGGACAGGACCACCGCGGACCGTTACCGGCTGAGCGCCGGGCAGGCCCTGGTAGTGGCCACCGGCGACCAACGCACCACCGTGTCCCTGACCGTCTCGGGGATCCTCCGCGCCAGCAACGACCCGTTCGCCAGTGCCACTGCGCAACTGGTGGCCCTCTCACCCACCGTGGGAACCCTCACGGCCAACAGCGGACCCGATGCCGGCCCGGCCGGCGCCGAGGGCCTGCAGCTGGTCCTGGCGCCCGGCACCGACGCCGCCGCCGCGCAGGCATCGCTGGCCGGCGTGCTGTCAGCGGCCGGGGCAGCCGACCCCACCGTCCGGACCGCCCAGGAGGAAGTGACCAGCCAGGTGGCCGCCATGACCGGCGGCCAGGACCAACTCACCGTCGTTTTGCTGATCTTTGCTGCCGTGGCATTGGTGGTGGCCGCCCTGGTGGTCTCCAACACGTTCGCGGTCCTGGTGGCCCAGCGCACCAGGGAGCTGGCGCTGCTCCGCTGCCTGGGCGCCGGCCGGCGACAGGTCCGCAATTCCGTGCTGCTGGAGGCCCTCGTTGTGGGCGTGGTCGCCTCGCTCCTGGGCGTGCTCGCCGGTACCGGCCTGATGGCCGGCCTGATCGGCTGGGCCAGCTCCCAGCCCAACTCGACGTTCGCCACCCTGGCCGTGCCGCCGTCGGCCATCATTTCCGGCCTGGTGGTGGGAATCCTGCTGACCCTGGCCGCGGCGCTGGTTCCTGCGCGCGCCGCCACGGCTGTGGCCCCGCTGGCCGCGCTGCGCCCCGCGGACGACGCTTCGCTGCGCAACACCAAAGGCCGGGTACGCCTGGTGCTGGGTATCGCCGCCCTGCTGGCCGGCGTTCCGCTGCTGGTGTGGGGTGCCCTCGAGGTCCAGCTGGTTCCAGCGTTCGGCGGCGGGCTGCTGAGCTTCCTTGGTGTGCTGCTGAGTTCCTCTCTGTTCATTCCCGCGCTGGTTTCGCTGGTGGGCAAGCTGGCGGCGGCGGCCGGCGTCCCGGGAAAGCTTGCGGCGCTGAACGCCGTCCGCAATCCCGGCCGGACCTCGGTCACGGCCGCCGCGCTCCTGATCGGCGTCACCCTGGTGACCATGATGATGACGGGAGCCGCAACGTCCCGGATTGCCTTCGACAAGGCCCTCGCGCAGAACTATCCCGTGGACATGGCAGTCACCGCCCCTGGCGCCGGTGCCTTCGGCGGGCCTGCTGCAACCCAGCCCCCCGGTGCGGCGGCCGGTTTTACCGAAACGCAGCTGGCGGCTGTGGGCGGCCTCCCCGGAGTGGAGTCCGCGGCGGCGCTGCCGGCAGTGGGCTCGGCGGACCTGGACGGGTATCCCAGCGAGATCCTGGCGCTGCCGGCAGGCCAGGCCGCGGCCATCCTCCGGGATGCCGGCCTGGTCCTGGAACCGGGAAAGATCTACCTGCCGGAAGGCTCAACGCCGGGCACTGTGACCGTCACGGGCACCGCCGGTACAGCCAATCTCAGCGCAGTGGTGCTGGAAACCCGGAACATGCCGCCGCTGGTCAGCACCGAGACAGCCCAACAGCTTGGGACACCCACGGTGGGCCAGGCCGTGTGGCTGCGGCTGGCTGACCCGGCAGGCGGGACGCTGTCCGGGGACGATGTCCGGACTGTCCAGCAGCAGGTGGCGGAGGCGCTGGCAGTGCCCGAAAGCGCGGTGAGCGGCGCGGCCATCGAACGGCTGACCTTCAACCAGGTGATCGACGTCCTGCTCCTGGTGGTCACGGCGCTGTTGGGGGTGGCCGTGCTGATCGCCCTGATCGGCGTGGCCAACACCCTCTCGCTCTCCGTCCTGGAACGGACCCGGGAGAACTCGCTGCTGCGGGCATTGGGCCTGACCAAGGGCCAGCTGCGGGGCATGCTGGCCCTTGAAGCGGTACTGGTGGCGGCCGTCGCCGCCATCATGGGAACGGTCCTGGGGGTTGCCTACGGCTGGCTGGGTGCCATGTCCGCGCTTGGCGGCGTGGTCGATGTGTCGCCGGCGATTCCGTGGCTGCAGCTGCTGGGGGTGCTCGCTGTGGCAATCATCGCCGGCCTGCTGGCCTCGGTGGTCCCGGCGCGGCGCGCGGCGCGGCTTTCCCCGGTGGCGGGGCTGGCCACGACGTAGCCCCCGCCCAACTGACTCGCAGTTGTTGTCGTTTTGAGGGCTCAAAACGACAACAACTGCGAGTCAGTTGGGTCAGGCGGCGGGTTCCTCGAACTTCGGGAAGACCGGTGCCGGCGCGGGCAGGACGGTACCGGCCACGATCGGTGTGGCCAGGGCCGTGAACTGCCGGGCGTCGCCGTCGGGCTGGCCCAGGGTGTCCAGGAGTGCAGCGGTGGCGGTGGGCATCACCGGCTGGGCCAGGATCGAGACAATCCGCAACACCTCCAGGGTGACGTACAGCACGGTGTTCATGCGCTCGACGTCGGTCTTCCGCAGCACCCAGGGCGCCTGGTCGGCGAAGTACGCATTGGTGTCGCCCAGGACAGTCCAGATGGCTTCCAGCGCACGGCTGAACTCCTGTATTTCAAAAGCAGCGCGGGCCGCCGCCAGCAACCCGTTGGCCTGCGCCAGGATGGCGTTGTCCGCCTCGGTGAAGTCTCCCGGCGTGGGGACCATGCCCTCGCAGTTCTTGGCCACCATGGACAGCGACCGCTGGGCCAGGTTGCCGAAGTTGTTGGCCAGGTCCGAGTTCATCCGGCCCACGATGGCCTCGTGGTTGTAGCTGCCGTCCGCGCCGAACGGCACTTCCCGGAGGAAAAAGAACCGGACCTGGTCAAGGCCGTACTGGGCCACGAAGTCGGCCGGGGCCACCACGTTGCCCAGGGACTTGGACATCTTGACGCCGTTGTTGTGCAGGAAACCGTGGATCATCACGCGTTTGGGCAGCTCGATCCCGGCGCTCATCAGGAACGCCGGCCAGTAGATGGCGTGGAAGCGGGAGATGTCCTTGCCGATCACGTGGACATCCGCGGGCCAGAACTTTCGGAACGATTCCGAGCCCACGTCCGGGTAGCCCACACCGGTGAGGTAGTTGGTCAGGGCGTCAACCCACACGTACATCACGTGCTTGTCGTTGCCCGGGACGGGGACGCCCCAGTCGAACGTGGTGCGGCTGATGGAAAGGTCCTCCAGGCCGCGCTTGACGAAGCTGATGACCTCGTTGAACCGTGACTGCGGGGCGCCGAATTCCGGCTGCTCGCCGTACAGGGCCAGGAGCCTGTCCTGGTAGGAGGACAACCTGAAGAAGTAGCTCTCCTCAGCCGTCCACGTCACCTCGGTGTCTGTCTCTTTCGAGTAGCGGACGCCGTCGTCCTTCACGGCCGTCTCATCCTCGCCGTAGAAGGCCTCGTCCCGGACGGAGTACCAGCCCTCGTACTTGTCGAGGTAGATGTCGCCGTTTGCTTCCATCTTCTTCCAGATGGCCTGCGACGCGGCGTAGTGGTCCTCGTCAGTGGTGCGGATGAAACGGTCATACGTGATGCCCAGGGCGGCGTGCGCTGCCTTGTAGACCTCTGCGTTCCGGTCCACCAGGTCCTTGGGCGTGACGCCTTCCTTCTCGGCCGCCTGGGCGATCTTCATCCCGTGCTCGTCCGTGCCGGTCAGGAACATCACGTCGAAGCCGTCCAGCCGCTTGAACCGCGCCATGGCATCCGTGGCGATGTACTCGTAGGCGTGGCCGATGTGCGGCACACCGTTGGGATAGGTGATGGCCGTGGTGATGTAGAACGGCGTTTTCTCGGAAGCAGTCACGGTTGGAGCGTTACCTTCGGTGCGGAGGGACAGGCTAGATGAGTTCGGTCAGAGTGTCGCTGAGCCGGACCAGTTCGTGGTCGTGGGACGCCACCAGCACGGCGATGCCGTCGGAGGTGGTGTCCTTGAGGATGCTGATGATGCGGTTGGCGGAGGCACGGTCCAGGCTGGCCGTGGGTTCGTCCACCACCAGGACGCGGGTGCCCAGGATCAACGCACGGGCGATGGCCACCCGCTGGCGCTCACCGCCGGACAGCTGCGCGGGACGGTGCCGCATGCGGCGGCCCAGCCCCACCAGGTCCAGGAGGTCCTTGGCCATGTCCCGGCGCTGGTCCACTTCGCCGTCCGGAACGGCAGGGAGCAGGACGTTCTCCAGCGCGCTCATGCCGTCGATCAGGGCACCGCCCTGGTCGACGTAACCGATCAGCGCCCGACGGCGGTCGGCAATTTCGTCGTCGCCCATGCTTTCGAGCGAATCGCCTTCCCAGAAGACCCGGCCCGACGTCGGCAGCGTCAGTCCGGCGCCGACGGTCAGGATGCTGGTCTTGCCGGAGCCGCTGCGGCCGGCGACGCAGTGCATCTCACCGGCGTGCAGGGTCAGGTCGAAGCCCTCCACCACGCTGACGGCTTCGGCCCCGCCTTTGCCGCCGCCGTAACGGATGGTGATGTCGCTCAGTTCCAGCGGGGTGGCGTGGTCGGCGGCCTTGACGATGGTGTTCGCGCGGGTCTGCAGGGGCACCTCGCCGGCGCCGCCCCTGCGGCTCCGTTGGACATTCGTCGGGTTTGTCATTGGACCACTTTCGTTGCAATAGGTATCCAGCAAAGTACAGCCACCAGGCCGGCCACGCCGGCCCAGAGCGCGGCGTAGGGGGCCAGCAGCAGGCCTATCCCGAGAGCGCCCAGCACACCCAGGGGCAGGGCCACGGTTCCCACCAGGGCATTTTCGAACAGGCGCACCTGGCGGAGCATGTCGGGGTTCCAGCCCATGGCCGCAAGGATGCCCAGGTACTGCCGTTTGGCGTTCAGTTCGAAGCGTCCGGTGACCAGGGTAAGCACCAGGCCCACGGCCACCCCGGCGACTGCCAGCAGGATGCTGGGAAGCGCAACGCTGGCTGCTGCCAGCCCGCTGAGGGCGCTGGCGCCCGCGGCCCGGGGGATGTCGATCAGGAGTGAGATCAGGCCGCCCACAGCGGCGCCGAACACGCCTACGGCGATGGCCAGCGACAGGGTGTTGAACTTGTTCGTTGCGAGCTGCCGGTTGGCGAAGGTCAGCGGTGAGTCAACGGGGATGAGCCGTTCGTCGTGCTGCGCTTCCTGGTCCACCACGTCCCGGTGGCGCAGCTGCTGCGCGGCAAACAGCGCAGCGCCGGCGTAAAGCACCAGGACGGCGGCCGTGACCAGGACCGTGGTGAGGCTCCAGCTGAGCAGGCTCAGCAGGGCACCGGCGGCGGCCAGGAGGATGGCTCCCACACCGAATTCGGCGAGCACCCAGCTGCGGATCCTACGCTGGGTCCAGCCCATGGCGCGGAGCGTGCCTGCCTCGGTGCGGCGCTTGCGGATGTAACTCACGGTGGATGCGCCGGTCAGCAGGGCTGCCCCGCACAGGGTGAGGAAGAGGAGGGTGATGTTGGTTCCGGACAGGGAACCCGTCACGGCGTCCGCGGCGTTCTGGCGGACCCAGGACTGCTGGACGGTGCCCAGCGCCGATTCCTTGCCGGCGTCGTCCTTGGAGTAGCCGGGGACGAAGATGCTGGCGTCCTCCCGCGCGGAGCCTGCCACAACTGTGGCTTCCAGGCCCATGCTGCGGATGTCGGCGGCAAGCTTCTCCACCTCAGGCTGGGCTTCCTTCCAACTGCCCGGAGCGGTGGCCCGGACCCGGACGGCATCGATCACGGCGGCGTTTTCGGTGTAGCCGCGGGCGGCAGCCAGGCCGTAGTAGTCGGTGATGGCGCCGGCGGACTGGCTGGCCAGTCCCGTGGCGCTCAGGGAGGGCTGCAGTTCGGCGTTGGCAGTCTTGCCTTCTGCGTCCTTGACCAGCGAGAACGGGGTGGGGTCATAGCCGCCCAGGGGCAGCTTGTTGACGTCGCCGGCGGCCTGTGACACGGCGGCCGGATCGAAGGTGCCGTAAACCATGGCCAGCGGTGCTGCCAGCTTCTGGCCGGTGGCTACGCTGTCCCGGTAGGATCGCTCGTCCACGGGTTCACGCTGGGTCTGGTCCACGGGACCGCCGGTGGCGCTCTTCTCGGGCAGCCGGTTGACGGTGACCCACTCCCCCGGCACCGCGGTTTTGCCCTCGGCGCCGTTGGCGGCAGTTTCGCCGTCCTGGTACTTGGGGGCTGCCGAGAAATCGGTGCTCCACTTCGCCGGTGTGTAGAGGCCCTGGTTGAAGTTGCCGTTGCTGCCCAGGAGGGAGGAATGGTCCGTCGAACCGGGCCAGGAGAGAACAAACGGGTCCTTGGACACAAACGGGAGGTAATCCTTGCCCAGGGAGCGCGAAACGGTGCCGACGTCCTTGACCACCTTGCCGGCGTCGTCGATCTCCTCGATCTTGACGTTGTAGGTCAGGTCAAGGGACGTGCCGGACCGGACCACCAGCGGGATGGCCTGGGAGTCGGCGGTGAGCTCGCCGGTGCGCTTGGCCTGCTGGTACTGGGTCATCAGGGGCGCCCAGTACTTGAGCTTCACACCCAGGAAATCGGGGCCTTCTTCAAGTTCGGAAAGGTCAATGCCGTTGGTGAAGAGGCCTTCAAAGTAACGGCCCACGGCGCCGGCGTTGCGCGCGTCGGCGGGCGGGGCCTTCTCCAGCGGTGCGAGGAAGTCTCCCGCGGTCCCCAGGAGGGCGCGTTCGGAGGCAGGGTCGACGGCGACGACGGACTCCGTGACTTCAGGTGCCATGGGCAGGGCAACGGAGAGGTTGAAAAGGTTGTGTTCCGAGCCGCCGGCCGGGGACGGGAACTTGATGCCGGTCTCGTCCTCGGGCGCGGCGATGCGGATGCTGCTGCCGCCGCCGGCCTTTTCCTCGAGGAGTTTGGCCTTGCCGAGGGTGCCTTCAGCGGAGGATTTGAACAGGGTCTGCTCGGAGACGCCGTCGGAGCTGACGGCGCTGGCGGTGAGCCGGTACTTTTTGGCGTCGTCCGTCAGAACGGATTCCGCGGCCGGCCATTTGTCCGGCGCAGTGGCGCCGGTTGCCTGGTCAGCGGTCGCGGTGCCTGCCAGCCCGGAGTTGTAGCCGAGGAAGTCCATGGCGTCCAGGCGCGGCGTTTCGAGGTTCTGGGTCACGCGGGACACCAGGCTGATGGGAGCCGCCACGGCCGTGCCGGACAGTTTCCTGATGGCCTCCAGCTGGTCGAAGCCGATCCCGCCGGTTCCGGTGGCGATCTCCGGCTGCAGCAACGTGCCGGAAGACGCCTTGGCCTGGACCAGGACATCGTAGAGCCCCCGCGAATTTTCATCCACTGTCCGGTTAAGGGCCGCCTGCGACTGGCTTTGGACGAGGACCGACAAGCACATGGCTGCGATCAGAATGGCAGCGGTCAACAGCAGCACTTTGCTTCTGATGAACCTCTGGACGGCGTTCATGGAACTCCCTGAAACCTGGATTGCGTACGCACACATATGTCCGCCCGAGCCGGACATGGTCCATCAAGGACGATGTGCAAAAGGTATTGGCCGGCCTGCCGGCGCGGTCCTGAACCAGGACCAAGCCATTGTAAGCAGACCGGCCAATCATACGTGGCCCCGCCGGGGCGCGCCCAAGCGGAGCGGGAGCTACGGCGTTTCCTAGTCCTCGAGGTCCACTTCGCGCACCATCTCGGCGCCGATGCCGGCCTTGATGGCGTCCAGGACCTGCTGAGGCACGGAACTGTCGATGGTCAGCAGCGCCAGCACCTGCCCGCCTTCGTCGTGGCGGGCCACCTGCATGCCGGCAATGTTTATGTTGTTCATGCCCAGGATGTGGCCGATCGTGCCGATCACGCCGGGACGGTCGGTGTAGGCAACCACCACCAGGTGCTCGCTGATGGGGATCTCCACCTCGAAGCCGTTGATGCCCACCAGCTTCTCGATCTGCTTGGGTCCGGTCAGGGTGCCGGCCACGGAAATCTGGGTACCGTCGCTGAGGGCGCCGCGCAGGGTCAGGACGTTCCGGTAGGACTCCGTCTCCGCCGTCGTGATCAGCCGCACGTTGATGCCGCGTTGCTCGGCGATGACGGGGGCGTTGACGTAGGAGACCTGCTCGGTCACAACGTCGGCGAAGATGCCCTTGAGTGCGGCGAGCTCGAGGACCTTGACGTCCAGGGAAGAGATTTCACCGGCAACTTCCACGTCGAACTGGGTCAGGGAGGCGTGGGTCAGGGCGGTGAAGATCCGGCCCAGCTTCTCGATCAGCGGGATGCCCGGGCGGACGTCGGGGGCGATCACGCCGCCGGCGACGTTCACGGCGTCGGGGACCAGTTCGCCGGCGAGTGCCAGCCGGACGGACTTGGCCACGGAGACGCCGGCCTTTTCCTGGGCCTCGTCGGTGGAGGCGCCCAGGTGCGGGGTGACCACCACGTTGTCGAGCTTGAAGAAGGGCAGGTCCGTGCTCGGTTCCTTAACAAAAACGTCGACGCCGGCACCGGCGATGTCGCCTGCCTGCAGTGCGGTGTAGAGGGCTTCCTCGTCCACCAGGCCGCCGCGGGCCACGTTCACCACGTAGGCGGTGGACTTCATCTTCTTGAACGCGTCCGCGCCCAGCATGCCCACTGTTTCGGGGGTCTTGGGCATGTGGATGGTGATGAAGTCGGCCTGGGCCAGGAGCTCATCCAGGGTGACCAGCTGCACGCCCAGCTGCGCGGCGCGGGCGGAGGTGATGTAGGGGTCGTAGGCAAGGATCTTGGTGTCGAAGCCCTTGAGCCGGGCAGCGACGAGGGCGCCGATGCGGCCCAGGCCGATGATGCCGATCTTCTTTTCGAAGAGCTCAATGCCGGTGTACTTGGAACGCTTCCATTCGCCATCTTTGAGGGCGGCGCTGGCCTGCGGGATGTGGCGGGCCAGGCTGAGGATGTGGCCCACAGTCAGTTCAGCGGCGGAGACGATGTTGGACGTGGGTGCGTTCACCACCATCACGCCTGCCTGGGTGGCGGCTTTGATGTCCACGTTGTCCAGGCCTACGCCGGCGCGGGCAATGACCTTGAGGTTCTTCGCCGCCGCGATGGCTTCGGCGTCCACCTGGGTGGCGGAGCGGACCAGGATCGCGTCGACGTCGGTGATCGCCGCGAGGAGCTGCGCGCGGTCGGCGCCGTCCGTCTGGCGGATTTCAAAGTCCGGGCCGAGGGCGTCGACGGTGGCGGGGGAAAGTTCTTCGGCGAGCAGTACTACGGGTTTTGACACGGCTGATCCTCTGCGTTGCAGTCCTGGGGATGGGAACAAGTCTAGGCGGACGGAAAGGCCGGGCTCACATTGTTAAGTGTGAACCCGGCCTCACCGTTGAAGGGATGTGATGCTCAGGTGGCGGCAGCCTTAGCGGGCTACGGAGCCGTCCACGTAGTCCTCATCCTGCTGCTGCCAGGCGAAGAGGGCGCGCAGTTCGCGGCCCACACCTTCGATGGGGTGCTGCTCGCCCTTGGCGCGCAGCGCCTTGAACTCGGGGCCGCCCTTGTCCTGGTCCTCGATGAAACGGGTGGCGAAGGCGCCGGACTGGATGTCGGCCAGGACGGCCTTCATGTTTTCCTTCACCTCGGGGGTGATGACGCGCGGGCCGGAAACGTAGTCGCCGTATTCAGCGGTGTCGGAGACGCTCCAGCGCTGCTTCGCGATGCCGCCCTCCCACATGAGGTCAACAATGAGCTTGAGCTCGTGCAGCACCTCGAAGTAGGCGATCTGCGGCTGGTAGCCGGCTTCGGTCAGGGTTTCGAAGCCGTACTGGACCAGCTGGGACACGCCGCCGCAGAGGACGGACTGCTCACCGAAGAGGTCGGTTTCGGTCTCTTCGGTGAAGGTGGTCTTGATAACGCCGGCGCGGGTGCCGCCGATGGCCTTCGCGTAGCTCTTGGCCAGGTCCCAGGCTGCGCCCGAAGCGTCCTGTTCGACGGCGATGATGTCCGGGATGCCGCGGCCGGCTTCGAATTCGCGGCGCACGGTGTGGCCGGGAGCCTTCGGGGCGATCAGGATGACGTCGACGCCCTCGGGTGCCTGGATGTAGCCGAAACGGATGTTGAAGCCGTGGGCGAAGGCGAGGGCCTTGCCTGCGCTCAGCTTGTCCTTGACGAAGTCGTTGTAGATGGAGCGCTGGTGCTGGTCCGGTGCCAGGATCATGATGACGTCGGCCCATTCGGCGGCGTCTGCAACGGTCTTGACGGTGAAGCCGGCTTCTTCAGCCTTGGCGATGGACTTGGAGCCCTCCTTGAGGCCGATGACAACCTCGACGCCGGAATCGCGCAGGTTCAGCGCGTGGGCGTGGCCCTGGGAGCCGTAACCAACGATGGCTACCTTGCGGCCCTGGATGATCGACAGGTCTGCATCGTCGTCGTAAAACATTTCAGTCACTTGCGTAACTCCTCTTGAGTGGTTTTGGTGGATCGGTGTTTACGGTGCTGCGGTTGCGGGCGGAGCGTCAGTCCCAGGCGGGTGCCTAGGCTGAACGCAACGCCCGGTCACTCATGGAGCGGGATCCCCGTCCAACGGCCAGGGTGCCGGACTGCACAATTTCGCGGATGCCGAAGGGCTCCAGCACTGAAAGCAGTGCCGTGAGCTTTTCGGGATGGCCGGTTGCCTCAATGACGACGGAGTCGGTGGAAACGTCAACCACTGAGGCGCGGAACAGGTCTGCAGCCTGGGTCACCTGCAGACGAGTGGCGGCATCCGCACGTACCTTGACCAGGATGTGGTCGCGCTGTACGGAAGATTCGGGGGTGAGTTCAACAATCTTGATCACGTTGATCAACTTGTTGAGCTGCTTGGTGACCTGTTCGATCAGGTCACCGTCGGCGTCGACCACTACCGTCATCCGGGAGATGCCCGGGACTTCGGTGGGGCCAACAGCGAGGGAATTGATGTTGAAGGCGCGGCGGGCGAAGAGGCTCGCCACGCGGGTCAGTACGCCGGGCTTGTCTTCGACCAGCACGGACAGTGTGTGACGGGTCATTGTCAGTCTTCCTCTTCCCAGTCCGGAGTCATGTTCCGGGCAAACTGGATCTGGTCGTTGCTCACGCCGGCGGGGACCATGGGCCACACCATGGAGTTGGGGCTCACCACAAAGTCGATGACCACGGGGCGGTCGTTGATCTCGAGTGCCTTCTGGATGGTGGCGTCGATGTCCTCGTCGCGTTCGCACCGGAAGGAGGCGCAGCCATAAGCATCGGCCAGCTTGACGAAGTCCGGAATGCGGACCGTGTCGTGGCCGGTGTTCAGGTCGGTGTTGGAGTACCGGCCCTCGTAGAAGAGGGTCTGCCACTGGCGGACCATGCCCAGCGAGGAGTTGTTGATGACCGCGACCTTGATGGGGATCTTGTTGATGGCGCAGGTGGCCAGTTCCTGGTTGGTCATCTGGAAGCAGCCGTCGCCGTCGATGGCCCAGACCACGCGGTCCGGGTTGCCCACCTTGGCGCCCATGGCGGCCGGCACGGCGTAGCCCATGGTTCCGGCGCCGCCGGAATTCAGCCAGGCGTGCGGGCGTTCGTACTTGATGAACTGCGCGGCCCACATCTGGTGCTGTCCCACGCCGGCGACGTAGACGCCTTCGGGGCCGGTGAGGGCGCCGATACGTTCAATGACGCGCTGCGGGGCGGACAGGCCGTCCTCGGGTTCGGTCCAGCCCAGCGGGTACGTTTCCTTGAGGTTGTTCAGGAACGCCCACCACGTGGTGGTGTCCGGGGTGCCCACGGCTTCGAACTGCGTCCGCACGGCCTCGGTCAGTTCCGGAATGATTTCCTTGACCGAACCCACAATCGGCACGTCGGCCGTGCGGTTCTTGGAAATTTCCGCCGGGTCGATGTCCGCGTGGATGATCTTGGCGTGCGGGGCGAAACTCTTCAACACACCGGTCACCCGGTCATCGAAGCGTGCGCCCAGCGTGATCAGGAGGTCTGACTGCTGCAGTGCGGTGACAGCGGAAACCGTGCCGTGCATCCCGGGCATCCCCATGTGCTGGGGGTGCGAATCCGGGAAGGCACCCTTGGCCATCAGGGTGGTGACCACGGGGGCGCCGGTTGCCTCGGCCAGGGCCATCAGCTCGGCGGAGGCGTGCGCTTTGACCACGCCGCCACCCACGTACAGGACGGGCTTGGATGCTGCGGCGATGAGCTTGGCCGCTTCGCGGACCTGCTTGTTGTGGCCGCGGGTCACGGGACGGTAGCCGGGCAGGTCCACCTTGGGCGGCCAGGAGAACGTCATCTGTCCCACCTGGGCGTCCTTGGCGACGTCGACCAGGACCGGTCCCGGACGCCCGGTGGATGCGAGGTGGAATGCCTCGGCCATAACGTGCGGGATGTCGTTGGGGTCGGTCACCAGGAACGAGTGCTTGGTGATGGGCATGGTGATGCCCACGATGTCAGCTTCCTGGAAGGCATCGGTGCCGATCACGCTGCTGGAAACCTGGCCGGTGATGGCCACCAGCGGTACGGAGTCCATGTGGGCATCCATGATGGCGGTAACGAGGTTGGTGGCACCGGGGCCTGAGGTGGCGATGCAGACGCCCACCCGCCCGGTAACCATGGCGTAGCCTTGCGCGGCGTGGCCGGCTCCCTGTTCGTGACGGACCAGCACGTGGTTCATGCTTGAGGCCATCAAGGGGTCATAGGTGGGCAGGATCGCGCCACCGGGCAAACCGAAAATATCGTCGACGCCGAGTTCTTCGAGCGAGCGGACAATAGCTTGCGAGCCGGACATCACCGTTGGGGGTACAACGGTGTTCGGCCCAAGGACAGGAGAGACAGCAGCAAGGTCAGCGACGACGGCGGCGTGATCGGCCGTCCGGTCGGCGCGTTCCGGAGCTTTGGGGGCTCCAGCGGACTTGGTAGCCATCAGCGAGGGGCTGATCGGCGATCCTTTGCTCATCGGACTCTTCCTTGTGGATCATGTGTGGTGCGTGGATGCTGCGGGAAATAAAAAAACCCCTCAGCCTGGTGGCTCTTCGAGGGGTTTGCGCGTGACAGTTCGTTGCCGGGGCTAAGGTGCCACGCGCTTGGTAAGGACGACGACGGTAACGAAAGTCATGCGTTCAGTGTTCCCTCTGGTGGGATACGTGTCAACGAGCCGCTGACCGATCTCACCATGTGGACGTCATTGTCCACTTCCTGAACGCCATCCCAACTGACTGGCAGTTGTTGTCGTTTTGACGGCTCAAAACGACAACAACTGCGAGTCAGTTGGGTGGGGGGTGCTAGCCGCAGTACGCGCCGGTCGAGGCGCTGTGCACCAGCTTGGCGTACTTGGCCAGGACACCCTTGGTGTAACGGGCCGGGAGCGGCTCCCAACCTTCCTTGCGGGCTTCCAGCTCGGCCGGGTCCACCAGGAGGTCGAAGCTGCGGGCTGCGATATCCACGCGGATCCGGTCGCCGTCCTTGACGAAGGCGATGGGGCCGCCGTCGACCGCTTCCGGTGCAACGTGGCCGATGCACAGGCCGGTGGTGCCGCCGGAGAACCGGCCATCAGTAAGCAGCAGGACATCCTTGCCCAGGCCGGCACCCTTGATGGCACCGGTGATCGCCAGCATTTCGCGCATGCCCGGACCACCCTTGGGGCCTTCGTAGCGGATCACCACAACGTCGCCGGCCTGGATCGCGCCCTTATCGAGGGCCTCGAGGGCGCCCTGTTCACGCTCGAAGACGCGGGCGGTTCCCTCGAAGACGTCAGCGTCGAAGCCGGCACTCTTAACAACGGCGCCTTCCGGAGCCATGGTGCCGTGCAGGATGGTGATGCCGCCGGTCTTGTGGATGGGGTTGTCCAGTGCGCGCAGGATCTTGCCGTCCACGTCCGGCGGGTTGATCGCTGCGAGGTTTTCGGCGACGGTCTTGCCGGTGACGGTGAGGCAGTCGCCGTGCAGCAGGCCGGCGTCGAGCAGTGCCTTCATGATGACCGGCACTCCGCCGATCTTGTCGACGTCGGTCATCACGTAGCGGCCGAACGGCTTCAGGTCGCCCAGGTGCGGGATCTTGTCACCGATGCGGTTGAAGTCGTCGAGGGTCAGGTCCACCTCGGCTTCGCGGGCGATTGCAAGCAGGTGCAGGACGGCGTTGGTGGAACCACCGAAGGCCATGGTCACGGCAATGGCGTTCTCGAAGGCCTTTTTGGTCATGATGTCGCGGGCCGTAATGCCCTTGCGCAGCAGGTTAACCACCGCTTCGCCGGACTTGCGGGCAAATTCATCACGACGGCGGTCTGCCGAGGGCGGCGCTGCCGAACCGGGCAGGGACATGCCCAGGGCTTCACCGATGCAGGCCATGGTGTTGGCGGTGTACATGCCGCCGCAGGCGCCTTCTCCGGGGCAGATGGCCTTCTCGATGCGGGTGAGGTCCTCGAGGCTCATCTTGCCCGCGGCGCACGCACCGACAGCCTCGAAGGCGTCAATGAGCGTGACTTCCTTTTCGGAGCCGTCTTCGAGCTTGACCCAGCCGGGCATGATCGAACCTGCGTAAAGGAAGACGCTGGAGAGGTCCAGGCGGGCGGCTGCCATCAACATGCCGGGCAGGGACTTGTCGCAGCCGGCCAGGAGCACGGAGCCGTCGATGCGCTCGGCCTGCATCACGGTTTCGACGGAGTCGGCGATGACTTCGCGGGAAACGAGCGAGAAGTGCATGCCCTCGTGGCCCATGGAGATGCCGTCGGAGACCGAGATGGTGCCGAACTGCATGGGGAATCCGCCGCCGGCGTGGACGCCTTCCTTGGCGCCCTGCGCGAGGCGGTTCAGCGAAAGGTTGCAGGGGGTGATTTCATTCCAGGAGCTGGCGACGCCGACCTGCGGCTTCGCGAAGTCGTCATCGCCCATTCCCACTGCACGGAACATGCCGCGGGCGGGGGCAGCGTGGATGCCGTCGGTGACGACGCGGCTGCGGGGCTTGATATCGGGTGTTTCCGTTGCTGCGGTTTGGGTGTCCTGACTCATGAGGAAAAGTCTATGACTCCCCGTGGCGGCGAAACGACCGGCCCGGCGGGTTTGTGCCCATTTTCCTCAATATTTCGATCAGATAGTGGACTTTCATCTCGCATTTTGAGACAAGGGTACGCTGGCCGCTCCCGCCAAGTGGCCGGAATCACCTTCGCGGGTGCCGGTGGCCACCGCCTCCGCCTCGAGCACCAGCATCCTGAGCACGTCCCTGATGGTGGTGCGCTCGGCCACGTCGGGGCGGAGCAGCGCCACGATGCTCCGGCGCGCAGCCACTCCCACCAGCGGCCGAAGGACGAAGCCCCGCGACTCATTGCCGACCGCGGTATAACGGGGCAGGAGCGACAAGCCGTGTCCGGCCCTCACCAGGGCCTCAAGGACGCGCAGGTCCGGATACAGCTGGGCGCGGACGGCCGGGGCGCCGGCCTGCTTCTCAATCTGCTTCAGTACGGCGTCAAACGGGAACCCTTCCGGAACCCCGATCCAGGGGTAACCCACCACATCCCTGGCTGTGACCCTGCTCCTGGCCGCCAGCGGATGCCCGGCCTGCATGGCCACGTCCAGCGGCTCCTCCAGCAACGGCACCACCACAAGCCCGTTCCGGGCAAAGACCTCCGGGCCGTCCACGCTGTGCGCCAGGACCAGGTCGTAATCCGCGGCCAGGCCGGCGAAGCCGGCGACGCCCGGGTCCTCGAAGCACGCCTCCAGCCGCAGGCCCGGAACGGACTGGGCCCGGTGCAGCAGTCCGGGCAGGAACATTTCGGCCGCGCTGGGGAAGAAAGCCGCCCGGACGTGGGCCTGCCAGCCGCGGCGGTAGGTATCGATGGTGGCTTCAGCCCTGGCCATGGCCGTGGATACTTCCGCGGCCGCCGTCGCCATGGCCCGGCCCGCCTCGGTCAGCCGGACGCCCCGTCCCGATTTTTCCACCAGCACCACGCCCAGTTCGTCCTGCAGGGTGCGCAATTGCTGGGAAACCGCCGACGGCGTCACGCGCAGAGCATCGGCAGCGGCGCCCACGGTGCCGCGGTCCGCTACTTCCCGGAGGATCTGAAGCCGCTTGAAGTCCATGCCATGAGGCTACGGGACGCCTTGACTTTGCAGCCGTCGCGGAAACCCTGACGGGGTGCCCGTTGCGGCTTCACCAGTCTGGACAGCGGTGGTCCCCCAACGTAGCGTCAGGGGAAAGGCTCCATCCGTGACAGACCAAAGGATTTGCTGTGGACATCGTTTTCTGGATCATTCTGATTGTTGTCATCGTGGGCGTGGTCTGGTGGCTGATGAACCGGTCCCGGTCCTCCGGAGCCGCTTCCGACGCCCCGCAGCGCCCGGCAGACGGTGCCTTGTCCGGCGGCAGCTCAGCGGCTTCCGCTGCGGCCGCCGGAACCACGGGAATACCCACGGTGGCCGGGTTTGGCCAGCCTGCCGGGCCAGCCGCCCCCACCACCGCCGAAGACCCGGTGCCCACTGCCGGCGAAGCTGCAGCCCGCGAAGTGCAGCCTGCGACCGTTCCCGAGCCCGCAGTGGT
>NZ_LFQH01000007.1:0-8878 GCF_001238605.1 Arthrobacter sp. ZBG10
GCAGCGCTCCGGCGATTTCGCGTTTCCGGCGGAATGTGACGCCAGATGAACCCCCGTGACCCCCCGTTTCCGAGTCGTTGAACGGGTTTGGGTCACTCCCTATGGTGAAACAATGACTAGTTCCAAGCCCGGGATGACCCGCATCGTGGCAGGCGAAAGCGCTGCACCCCAGCGCAAGCGCGCGCTCGAAGCCGCCCTGGCCATCGGCCTGGTCCTGCTGATCGTGGTGGGGGCCGTGGTGTCGTCCACCGTCTCCCGCAATGCCAGCGCGGAAGCCGCCGAGCCCACACCCGCCGCCGAGCTCAAACTCGGCTACTTCGGCAACGTCACGCACGCGCCGGCGCTGGTGGGCATCAAGCAGGGTTTCCTCGCCGAAGCCCTGGGCAACACCACGCTCAGCACCGAAACCTTCAACGCCGGGCCCGCCGCCATCGAGGCGCTGAACGCCGGCGCGATCGACGCCGCGTACATCGGCCCCAACCCGGCCATCAACTCCTTTGTGAAGAGCCAGGGCCAGTCCGTCAAGGTCATCGCCGGGGCGGCAGCGGGCGGCGCGCAGCTGGTGGTCAAACCGGAAATCAAAACCCCTGCCGACCTCAAGGGCAAAACCCTGGCCTCCCCGCAGTTGGGCGGCACGCAGGACGTGGCGCTCCGCGCCTGGCTGGCAGGCAACGGCTACAAAACCAACGTGGACGGCAGCGGCGACGTGGCCATCAACCCCACCGAAAACTCCCAGTCGCTGAAGCTTTTCCAGGACGGAAAGCTCGACGGCGCGTGGTTGCCGGAGCCGTGGGCCTCACGCCTGGTGCTGACCGCCGGCGCCCAGGTTTTGGTGGATGAGAAGGACCTCTGGGACGGGGCGGAGACCGGCAAGCCCGGCGAATTCCCCACCACCATCCTGATCGTCAACCAGAAGTTCGCCGCCGACCACCCGGACACCGTGTCGGCCCTCCTCCGCGGCCATGCCAGGTCCGTGGACTGGCTCAACACCGCCCCCACCGCCGACAAAGCCGCCGTCATCAACGCAGCCCTGCAGGAATCGGCCGGCGCGGCACTGCCTGAGGACGTCCTGGCCCGGTCCCTGGCCAACATCACCTTCACCCTGGACCCGCTGGCCGGCAGCTACCCCCGGCTGCTGGCGGACGGCGTCACGGCGGGCACCACCAAGCAGGCCGACATCACCGGCCTGTTCGACCTCCGCGCCCTCAACGGCGTCACGGAGTCCGCAGCGAAGATTTCCGCGGCCGGCCTCGGCCAGGACTGACCACACCCCCTACCTAAGGACGGCACCATGCCAGTCGTACTGGAACATCTGGGCAAACGCTTCGGCGACGGCGCCCCGGTGCTGGACGACGTCAACGCCACCATCGGCAAAGGCGAGTTTGTCGCCCTCCTCGGTGCGTCCGGCTGCGGCAAATCCACCCTGCTGAACATCATCGCGGGACTGGAAGCGCCGTCGTCGGGCGCCTTGGAAGTACCCAGCGACGGCGCCGCGTTTATGTTCCAGGACGCCGCCCTGTTCCCCTGGCTGACCGCCCGGGAAAACATCGAACTGGCGCTGAAGCTGCGCGGCGTGGGCAAATCCGAGCGCCGCATCAAGGCGCAGGAGCTCCTGGAACTGGTCCACCTGGGCACAGCCGGCGACAAGCGCCCGCACGAACTCTCCGGCGGCATGCGGCAGCGTGTGTCGCTGGCGCGTTCGCTCGCCCAGGACCGGCAGCTGCTGCTGATGGACGAGCCGTTCGCCGCCCTGGACGCCATCACGCGCGACCTGCTGCACGACGAGCTGGAGCGGATTTGGAAGGAAACCGGGCGCACCATCGTCTTTGTTACGCACAACGTCCGCGAGGCTGTACGGCTGGGCCAGCGGGTCCTGCTGCTGTCCTCTCGCCCCGGCCGGGTGGTCCAGGAATGGGCCGTCACCGAGGAACACCACACCGATGCCGGACTCGCCGGCCAGCTGACCGGGGCCATCACGTCCCGGCTGCGGGAGGAGATCCGCCGCCATGCCAAGTAACCCCACGCCCCTCGCCGAGGCGCACCCGGACGCCCCCGATGAGGGCCACCGCTCCGTCCACGCCGCCCTGACCCGTTCGTCGACCGGACCGGAGGACCTGCGGGAGCTCGAAGCCGGCCTCGACTCCCTCCAGTCCGACGCCGACCGCAAGCACCGCATTGACTGGACCCGGATCCTGCTGCCCGTCGCAGCCCTGGTGGTGCTGGTGCTGATCTGGCAGTTCTACGTCTCGCTCGGGGTCAAGCGCCGCGACCTGGTGCCCGGCCCGCTGGATGTCCTGGGCCAGATGGGCGTCCTCTGGGGCGAGGGCAAACTGCAGGAGGCCATGTGGACCTCGCTGCAGCGCGGCGTGGTGGGGTTCCTCATCTCCGTGGCCATCGCCACCCCCGTGGGCCTGCTGCTCGCCCAGGTGGCGCCCCTGCGCCGGGCGTTCGGCCCGCTGATTTCCGGTCTGCAGGTGCTGCCGTCCGTGGCGTGGGTGCCGGCCGCGATCATCTGGTTCGGGCTGACCGACGCCACCGTGTACTTCGTGGTGTTTATGGGCGCCATCCCCTCCATCATCAACGGGCTCATCTCCGGCGTGGACCAGATCCCGCCGCAGTACCGCCGGGTGGGAACGGTGCTGGGCGCCTCGCGGCTGCAGATGGCGCTGCAGGTCATCCTGCCCGCCGCGCTGCCGGGTTACCTGGGCGGCCTGAAGCAGGGCTGGGCCTTCTCCTGGCGGTCCTTGATGGCGGCGGAAATCATCGCCGTGGGCGGCACCATTGGCTTCGGCCTGGGCTCCATGCTGAACCAGGGCCGCGACCTGGCGGACATGACGATCGTGATGTCAGCCATCCTCCTGATCCTGGCCGTGGGCATCCTGATTGAACTGCTGGTGTTCGGGCCCATTGAGAAGCGGCTCCTGCGCAGCCGTGGGCTCCTGGCCGGCAGCACCCGCTAGCCCCCATCCAACCCCTGCAAAGCCCGACGGCCGGACACGCCGCCGGGCTTTGCCGTTTAAGCGTGTAAGACTGGCCTGGTGACCGTCAGCTTCGTGTGCCGTACCGAATCCACCCTGCCGCCGGAGCGGCTGTTCGACCTGGCGCGGAGCATCGACCTGCACGTCGAATCGCAGCGCGGCTCAGCGGAGCGGGCCGTGGCCGGGGTGACGTCCGGGCTGATTGGCCTGGGCCAGCAGGTGACCTGGCGGGCATGGCACTTCGGGATCCCGCTCACCATGACCAGCCGTGTCACCCGGCTGGACTTCCCGGAAAGCTTCACAGACGAACAGGTCCGGGGCCCCTTTGCGTCCTTCCGGCACGTCCACGGTTTCGAGGCCACACCCACGGGCAGCGTGATGACCGACTCGGTGGAATTCACCGCACCCCTCGGTGTGCTGGGCCGGCTGGCCGAAAAACTGGTGCTGGCCAGGTACCTGGAGCGGCTCATCGTGCGCCGCGGACGATACCTCGCCGGCCTCTCCTGACCCGCGTCCCTATGTGACGCAGCGTTACCTTAAGTGAACTGGTGTTGCCCGGCCTTTGTAGGCGAATGTGACGCGGCCCTACCGTTGAGCCATGGCAATTCAGGACATTTACCCCACGGCGCTGCGGCTTCTGGGCCGCCCCGTGCTGGTGGTGGGCGGCGGACCCGTCGCTGCCCGGCGTGCCAAGGGGCTGCTGGATGCAGGCGCCCGCGTCACCGTTGTGGCCCCCGCTGCCTGCGCCGCCCTGCAGGAACTGGCCGACGCCGGCCTCCTGGCCTGGGTGCCGCGCCCCTACCTTTCCGCCGACGTGGACGGCGCCTGGTTCGTCCAGACCGCCACGGGCAACGCCGCCGTGGACGCGCAGGTTTCTGCCGACGCCGAAGCGCAGCGCATCTGGTGCGTGAACGCTTCCAACCATGAAACTTCCGCCGCGTGGACCCCAGCCGTCGCCGAGGTGGATGACGTCAAGATCGCCGTCAACGCCGGGGGAGACCCGCGCCGCGCCATGGCAGTCCGTGACGCCGTGGCCACCGCACTGGAAACCGGCGACCTGCCGCTGCGCCGCCGCCGCGCCCACCGGGGTTCCGTGGCGCTGGTTGGCGGCGGTCCCGGAGATGCCGGCCTGATCACCGTCCGCGGCCGCCGGCTGCTGGGCCAGGCCGACGTTGTGGTTGCCGACCGGCTGGGCCCCCGCGGCTTGCTGAAGGAACTGGCACCCGATGTCCGCATCATCGAAGTGGGTAAGACCCCCGGCCACCACCCGGTGCCGCAGGCGGAGATCAACCGGATCCTTGCCGACGAAGCCCTGCAGGGTCACCGCGTGGTCCGGCTCAAAGGCGGGGACCCATATGTGCTGGGCCGCGGCGGCGAAGAAGCCGAGTACTGCCGTCAGCGCGGCGTCGAGGTGGAGGTGGTGTCCGGGGTGACCTCGGCCATCTCCGTCCCCGCCGCAGCAGGCATTCCCGTAACCCACCGCGGCCTGGCCAAAGGCTTCAGCGTGGTCACCGGCCATGAGGAACTTTCGGAAGTCCCCGCCCGCGCCGACCACACCATTGTGCTGCTGATGGGCGTGGCCCAGCTCCGCGAATCCGCGTCCGCCCTCCGCGGAGCAGGCCTGCCGGGGGACACCCCGGTTGGTATTGTGGAAAACGGCTACCTGCCGGACCAGCGCGTCACGATTGGCACCCTCGGTTCCATCGCCGACCAAGCGGAAGCGGCCGGCGTCGCCAATCCAGCAGTGATCGTCATCGGTGACGTGGTGCGCGTGAGCCCCTTCGCCCCGGCGCACTTCCGGACCGCTGACTACAGCACCACCACCCCGAACCGTCCCCGTACCGCCCGAGTCACCACCTAGCCCCCCACCCAACTGACTCGCAGTTGTTGTCGTTTTGAACGCTCAAAACGACAACAACTGCGAGTCAGTTGGGAAGAAACGAACAAAAGGAACACAGCCGTGTCATCAAGCACTTCCGTAGGTTCTGCCGAGCGTCCCCTGCGCGTCGCCGTTGTGGGTTCCGGCCCGGCCGGTGTCTACGCAGCGGACATCCTCACCAAGAGCGAGGCCGTCAAAAGCGGCGAACTGACCGTCAGCATCGACCTGTTCGACCGCTACCCGGCTCCCTATGGCCTGATCCGCTACGGCGTGGCCCCGGACCACCCGCGCATCAAGGGCATCGTCAACGCCCTGCACAAGGTCCTGGACCGCGGCGACATCCGCTTCTTCGGCAACGTGGACTACGGCACGGACATCACCATCGAGGACCTCCGCACGCACTACGACGCGGTCATCTTTGCCACGGGCGCCATCAAGGACGCGGACCTGAACATCCCCGGCATCGAACTGGACGGCTCCTACGGCGGGGCGGACTTTGTCTCCTGGTACGACGGCCACCCGGACGTGTCCCGCGAATGGCCGCTGGAGGCCACGGAAATCGCCGTGATCGGCAACGGCAACGTGGCCCTGGACGTGGCCCGCGTCCTCTCCAAGCACGCCGATGACCTGCTGGTCTCCGAGATCCCGGAGAACGTCTACGCCGGCCTCAAGGCCTCGCCCGTTACCGACGTGCACGTCTTTGGCCGCCGCGGCCCGGCCCAGGTCAAGTTCACCCCGCTGGAGTTGCGCGAGCTGAGCCACTCCAAGGACGTGGACATCATCCTGTACCCGGAGGACTTTGAGTTCGACGAGGAATCGGACCGCCTGATCCAGAGCAACAACCAGGTCAAAACCATGGTTGGCACGCTCACCAACTGGATCGCCGAGCAGCCGGAGGACCTCTCCGAGCTCACCGCCTCCCGCCGCCTGCACCTGCACTTCCTGCACAGCCCGGTGGAAATCGTCGACTCCCCGGAAACCCCGGGCAAGGTGGGCGGCATGCGCTTCGAGCGCACCGAACTGGACGGCACCGGGAACGCCCGCGGCACCGGCGAGTTTGTGGACTACCCGGTCCAGGCCGTGTACCGCGCGATCGGCTACTTCGGTTCAGCCCTGCCGGAGATCGAGTTCGACCACAAGAAGGGCGTGGTGCCGAACGACGGCGGCCGCGTCCTGGACGCCGCCGGCACCCACGTGCCGGGCATCTACGCCACGGGCTGGATCAAGCGCGGACCCGTGGGCCTGATCGGCCACACCAAGGGCGACGCCCTGGAGACCGTCACGTACCTGCTCGAAGACCGCGAGAACCTGCCGGTAGCCGCAGTGCCCGAGGCGGACGCTGTGGTTGAACTCCTGGACACCCGCGGCGTGAAGTTCACGTCCTGGGAAGGCTGGCTGGCCCTGGACGCCCATGAGCTGGCGCTCGGCGCTGCCGCCACCGAAGCCGGCGGCTCGCACGGCGTGGAGGTCAAGCGGGAACGCATCAAGGTGGTGCCCCGCGGGGACATGGTGGCCATCTCCCGCGACGGCGTCGCCGCCCAGGTCTAAGGGTTTTCGGAAAGCATAAGAACGCGGGGCCGCCCGCACCTGTTCAGGTGCCGGTGGCCCCGCGTGGCGTTTAACCCCTCAACGCCCTGCCCCGCCTGCTGCCATCAGCTCCAACCGGCGCAGCGTTTCGCGGTTCCGCACGTCGATGGCGGGGTCCCGCAGGAACTTGGGCACCACGGTGCCGGGCCCCTTGATGGCGTCCTCGGAAATCGTCACCAGGCAGCCCGCGCCCCGGTCTTCCAAGTTGATCACCACCTTGGCCTCACCCATGGGCCAGCCGCGGGCCACCACTTCCAGCGAGCGGCCCGGGGTTACTGCCCTTACCCGGGTGCTGTCGTTGATCACCAGCGGCCACGCGCCCACTGAGTGGTGCAGCTGCGTGCCAGCAAGCGGCCAGTCCGGGTCCACGGCGCGGATCCGGGACGCACCCACCACCCAGCCGGAGTACAGCCAACCGTCAGCGATCACCCGCCACACGTCCTCGGCGGAGGAATTGAAGAGTTGGGACACAGTGGACATGGGACTCCTTCTGCTCTGGTGAAACGCCGTATTCCTTACGTACCCACTCCGGCCCGGCCTACATCCTGCCGAACCGGGCCCGGACCAGCGCGAAGATTCCGTAAGCGATGAAGCCCACCCCGATGGCCACCAGCAGGGCGGGCCCGAAGGGATGGTCCCGGAGGGCCTTGAGGCTGCCGTCCAGCCCTGTGGATTCCTCCGGGCGGTGCTTGGCGGCCGCGATGACAAACAGCAGGCCGGCCAGGTTCAGGGCGATGCCCTTGGCGATGTGTCCCACGACGCCCAGGACATCGATCAGCCCGCCGCGGCGGGTGCCGCGGAACCGGAACAGCTCGGCGCGGAAGCCCTGCCGCAGGCCCTTGACCACAAAGTAGACGCCCACCCCCATGGTGGTGAGCCCCACGGCCACCAGGAGCCACAGGCCCGCGGGATGGGCCATCAGGGCGGCGCTGAAGTCGCGGGTACTGTCGCCTGAATCGCCGCGCAGGCCCACGGCGAAGCCGGCAAAGCTGAGCCCCACGCTCCCGTACGCCACGGCCAGGAACCCGGACGAGATGAGCTTGCCCAGGCGCTCCCTGCCCGGCAGGCTCCGGGCCCGGACGGTGGCCTCGCTGGCCTGCCACAGCGCGAGCCCGGTGCAGGCGGCCACCCCGGCCCACATCAGGACCGGGCCCCAGGGGTTGGCCACGAGCTGGCTGAGGGCGCCGGTGATGTCCGCGTCGCCGGGCTGCCCGAAAGCCACGGCAATGGCCATCCCGCCCACCATGATGTGCAGCAGCGCCATCACGGCGAAGCCGGCCCGGGCCAGCACGTCGAGCGCCGGGGCGTTGGACGCGTCCTCGACGGCGTCGGCGGCCTGGCCGATTGCGGAATCCCCGTTGGACACCGGTCAGCCGTTCATTGGTCCTTCGGCGTGCAGCTTCTCCGCGCCGGGCCCCTCAACGTGCACGGTGCACCGGACCACAAGTTTCCCGGGGGCGTTGTCCAGCTCCACCAGGGAGTCGTCGCCGGAGAGCACCGTGAACACCTCGGAACCGGGGACCACCGCCACGCCCTTGGCCTTGGCCGTTTCCCTCGCGTTGGCCAGGGCCTCGCCCTGGAGTCCGCCCACGTAGGCGTTGTCGCTGTGGCGGCCGGAGTCGCCGAACGCCCAGCCGAATAAAGTTCCTGTGGTTTCCATGGCGTCGATTTTACGTCCTCGCGTCGCAAATTCCGGTCTTTGGACTTGGTAGTAAGTGTGCTTACTATGAGGGTGCACGTCCTGAAGGAAAATGCCCGGCCTGGCGCCGGCGTAGCTCCCCTCCCCGCTCAACGTTAGGAATGCACACCATGGCAGGAAACCTTATTGCCCGCTCCGTCCACGATCTCACGGCGGCAGCCTGGTTCGGCGGCTCCCTGATGGGCGCCATCGGCCTGAACGGCGCAGCGGCGGAAGCCCGGGACCCGGCGGAACGGACCCGGCTCTCCAGCGCAGGCTGGATGAAGTGGGCGCCGGTCCAGACGGCCGCGTTTGCCACCCACCTGGCCGCCGACGTGGCCATCGCCTGGGAAAACAAGGGCCGGATCGCCAAGCAGGACGGCGTTGCCCGCGACACGGCCATCAAAACGGCAGTCACCGTGCTTGGCGCCGCCGCTACGCTGTACTCCGGACTGCTGGGCAGGAAGGTCCAGCAGCTCGCCGGTGAAGGCGCAGAAGGCGCCACCGAGCCGAAGCCGGGCGCCTCGGACGAGCTGAAGGCCGCGCAGCAGCAGCTCAAGGTGCTGCAGTGGACCATTCCGGCCTTCGCAGCGGCTGTCATAGTCCTCGGCGCAAAGCACGGCGAAATGCAGCGGCCCAAAAACATCCTGGCGGGCCTGCACCGCTGACCGCAGCCTGCGGTTCAGCGCAACCAACGCTGACGCACGACGACGGCCCCGCACCTTTTCGGAAAAGGGGCGGGTTCTAGCGGTCGTT